>ONID01000043.1 GCA_900317765.1 uncultured Eubacteriales bacterium
CCGCTTCCCGAAGGGTGGGCTTGGGATGACCTCTCTACCGATGTGGGGGAACCCGGAACGAAATACTTCCCCGCCAGCTACACGCATTTTGACGAAAACTATCATGACTTCCGTACGGAACTGGAAGTGGTTGTCAACGCTGTTCCTGCCAAAGGTGTGATGGTTGTTCCGAGTACCTTGAACGTATTTGTCAGCGAAACGAAAGCGCTTACCGCCACTTTTATTCCCGATAATGCCACCAATAAAACTGTTTCCTGGTCAAGCAGCGACGAAGATGTTGCCACCGTGGATCAGGACGGACAGGTGAGGGGCGAAAGCGCCGGTGAAGCGACCATCACCGCCACCTCTGAAGACGGCCGATTCACCGCCGAGTGCGCCGTCACCGTGAAGGACGTCACCTTTGAGGCAACCATAGGCAACGGACAGTCTTTCGGAAGCGAGGATCTGTTCTTCAAATTTGAGCTGGAAACTCCGATTGACGGATTTAACTATATGGAACATTTTAGAGAAGCAAGCGTGTTCGACAAAGACAATAACGAAACCAAACTTGTGGACAAACTGAACTGTGACATTGCGAGAGGTTCTCTGGATATTACCCTGTATAAAGATTTTCTTAATGAGCTTAAGGCAAAGAACCCCGGCACCTACACGCTTGTTGTGACGTTCGATATAAGAACGGCTACCGCTACCTTTATTGTTCCTCCTCCCACTTCTGCCGATACGCCTCCTGACAGTGCCGATACGCCTCCTGACAGTGCCGATACGCCTCCTGCCAGTGCCGATACGCCTCCTGCCAGTGCCGATACGTCTCCTGCCAGCGGTGAAAGCATGGTGCTTGTCATATCCGCCATTGCCCTGATGCTGTTCGCGGCATGCGGCGGCGTTTACGCAGTCTCCCGCAGGAAAGCCATCGGTGAATAATTGTCCTGTTTTCCTCGAAAAAAATCTCAGGAAATGGTCAAAATAAAATAACAGACCCGCGCGGTTTCATCTCATGCAGGATGACAGCCGCGCGGGTTTTGGTTATGGGTTGGTGATCATGCGGACGTAAAACTCATTCGTGGCAGTGGCCGCAGCCGCAGTCGTCGTCATGGGCGTCTTCCTCGAACGCGAGGCGCATGTTTTCCATGAACATGCCGAAAACCGCGTCGAGCGTTTCTTCGTCGTCGGTGCCTTCAAATTCCGCGGAGCCGTCGTTGTTGGGAATGACTTTCAGGATCACCACTTCGGTGTCCTCGTCGTCATCCTCTTTGGATTCGTCGGCGGGGAAGAAGACCGCGTAATCCGCGTCCTGATAGGTGATCACGTCCATCAGGTCGAAGGGGAATTCGTTGCCGTCGTCGTCGGTCAGCCAGATATGCTCCCGCTCTTCTTCGGTTTCGGGGGTAAGGTTTTCGTTCGTGTTGTTCATAAGTACCGCTTCTTTTCATGTTAATTCCACCCTTATTTTTTCATAAAAAAACGGCAATATTTGAATAAGGCATTAATTTTTGAAAAAATAGATTATTTCCGCTTTACATACGAATAAAAAAGTGTTAAAATATACGGTGATGAATTGCGATGTCCGCAAGACGTCTCAATATGGATTTCTGCGGTGTGTGCGCTGATATGCGGCTCTTACCCGGCGAATTCGTTCTCCCTCTTACGAACGAGCCGCATCGTAAGCATCGCATCGCATTTCAAATTCTTTTCTAAAAATTCCTTAAGGAGGAAAAAGAAAACATGGCAAGAAAAATGAAAACCATGGACGGCAACAACGCCGTGGCTCACGTATCCTACGCGTTTACCGACGTTGCTGCGATCTACCCCATCACGCCTTCTTCCGTAATGGCTGATGAAACCGACAAGTATGCCGCAGCAGGCAGAAAGAACCTCTTTGGCAGAGAAGTGCAGGTAACGGAAATGCAGTCCGAAGGCGGCGCCGCCGGCGCTGTTCACGGCTCCCTTTCCGCCGGTGCTCTCACCACCACCTACACCGCTTCTCAGGGCTTGCTCCTTATGATTCCGAACATGTACAAGATGTCCGGTGAGCTGCTTCCCGGCGTTATCCATGTTTCGGCCCGTTCGCTGGCATTCCATGCCCTCTCTATTTTCGGCGATCATTCCGACGTTTATGCCTGCCGTCAGACCGGCTACGCAATGCTCTGCTCCAACAATCCTCAGGAATGTATGGATCTCGGCGCTGTGGCTCATCTGGCAGCTATCAAGGGTCGTGTGCCTTTCCTCCATTTCTTCGACGGCTTCCGCACCTCTCACGAGATCCAGAAGATCGAGACATGGGATTATGAAGATCTGGCAGATATGCTCGACTGGGACGCAGTTGACGCATTCCGCCGCCGTTCTCTCAACCCTGAGCATCCCGTACTCCACGGCTCCGCTCAGAACCCCGACATCTTCTTCCAGACCAGAGAAGCCTGCAACAAGTTCTATGACGCAGTTCCCGGCATTGTCGAGGAATACATGGACAAGGTCAACGCAAAGATCGGCACCAACTACAAGCCTTTCAACTACTACGGCGCACCCGATGCTGACAAGGTTATCATCGCAATGGGCTCCGTCTGCGACACCATCGAAGAGACCATCGACTACATGAACGCAGCCGGCAAGAAGTGGGGCGTTGTCGAGGTTCACCTCTACCGTCCGTTCAGCGCAGAGCGCCTGATCGCTGCTATCCCTGATACCGCCAAGTACATCAGCGTGATCGACAGAACCAAGGAGCCCGGCTCCATCGGCGAGCCTCTCTATCTCGACGTTGTGGCTTCCCTTGCCGACAGCAAGTTCGCTGGCGTCAAGATGACCTCCGGCCGTTACGGTATCGGTTCCAAGGACACCACTCCGGCACACATCATCGCTATCTACAACAACATGGACGCTGCCGACAGCAAGAAGAGATTCACCGTCGGTATCGAGGATGACGTGACCCATCTGTCCCTCAAGGTCAGCGAGAATCCCAACACCACCCCCGAAGGCACCATCTGCTGCAAGTTCTGGGGTCTCGGCTCTGACGGTACCGTCGGCGCCAACAAGAACTCCATCAAGATCATCGGCGACCACACCGACATGTATGCACAGGGCTACTTCTCCTATGACTCCAAGAAGTCCGGCGGTGTA
Organism: uncultured Eubacteriales bacterium; assembly: GCA_900317765.1. Lineage (GTDB taxonomy): Bacteria > Bacillota > Clostridia > Oscillospirales > Acutalibacteraceae > RUG762. The sequence continues at coordinate 3,112 of ONID01000043.1, forward strand.
ACCGTCAGCCATCTGCGCTTCGGTAAGTCTCCCATTAAGTCCACCTATCTGGTGAACAAGGCAAACTTCGTTGCCTGCCACAATCCGTCCTATATGGACAAGTACGACATCGTTGAGGATCTCGTTCCCGGCGGAACCTTCCTTCTCAACTGCATCTGGTCGGGCGAAGAGCTGGAAGCCAACCTCCCCGGCAAGGTCAAGAAGTACATCGCAGACAACAACATCAAGTTCTACACCATTAACGCTATCAAGATCGGTAAGGAAATCGGTCTGGGCAGCCGTGTGAATACCGTTCTGCAGGCAGCCTTCTTCAAACTCTCCGGCGTTATCCCGATCGAGGACGCTGTCAAGTTCATGAAGGACGCAGCCACCAAGTCCTACAGCAAGAAGGGCGAAGCCATTGTCAAGATGAACCATGACGCTCAACGACATTCTCATTCCTGTCAATGCACAGCAGGGCGACAAGCTGCCCATCTCCACCTTCATGGACACCGTGGACGGCACTCTGCCCCAGGGCTCCGCAGCTTATGAGAAGCGCGGTATCGCTGTTGACGTTCCCGAATGGAACTTTGCAAACTGTATCCAGTGTAACTTCTGCTCCATGGTCTGCCCGCACGCGGTTATCCGTCCTGTCGCTATGACAGAGGCTGAGCTTGCTGCTGCTCCCGCAGGCACCAAGGCAACCGATATGACCGGTCTGCCCGGCTTCAAGTTCGCTATGACCGTTTCCACCCTCGACTGCACAGGCTGCGGCAGCTGCGTCACCGTATGTCCCGGCAAGAAGGGCGAGAAGGCTCTCACCATGAAGCCCATTGCAACACAGATGAACGAGCAGGCAGTGTTCGATTATGCACAGACACTCGAAGAGAAGCCTGAGGTTGCCGCTAAGTTCACTGACGCTACCGTCAAGGGCAGCCAGTTCAAGCAGCCGCTGCTCGAGTTCTCCGGCGCATGTGCAGGCTGCGGCGAGACTCCTTACGCCAAGCTGATGACCCAGCTCTTCGGCGACAGAGCCTACATCGCCAACGCAACAGGCTGTTCCTCCATCTGGGGCGGCTCCGCACCTTCCACTCCTTACACCGTCAACAAGAAGGGCTTCGGTCCCGCATGGGGCAACTCCCTCTTTGAAGACAACGCAGAGTTCGGTCTCGGCATGAACCTCGCTCAAAGAGCCATCCGCGACAGACTCAAGGAATATGTCGAGAAGGTCGCCGGCTGCGACGAAGCTCCCGCTTCCGCAAAGGCTGCCGCTGAGGAATACCTCGCAACATTCGACAACTCCGCTACCAACAGAGCCGCTACCGACAAGCTCATCGCAGAGCTTGAGGCAATGGGTACCTGCGGCGAGACAGTCAAGAAGATCCTTGCTGACAAGGACTTCCTCGCCAAGAAGTCCATGTGGATCTTCGGCGGCGACGGCTGGGCATACGACATCGGTTTCGGCGGTCTGGATCACGTGCTGGCTTCCGGTCAGAACGTCAACGTTCTCGTATTCGACACCGAAGTTTACTCCAACACCGGCGGTCAGGCTTCCAAGGCAACTCCTGTCGGTTCCGTCGCACAGTTCGCGGCAGCAGGTAAGGCCATCAAGAAGAAGGATCTCGCTCAGATCGCTATGAGCTACGGCTATGTCTACGTTGCACAGTGCGCAATGGGTGCTGACTACAACCAGACCCTGAAGGCATTCCGTGAGGCTGAGGCATACAACGGACCTTCCCTCATCATCTGCTATGCTCCCTGTATCAACCACGGTATCAAGGGCGGTATGGGCATCTCCATGACCGAGGAGAAGAAGGCTGTTGCAGCAGGCTACTGGCATATGTTCCGCTTCAATCCCGCTCTGGCTGATGAGGGCAAGAATCCCTTCACCCTCGACAGCAAGGCTCCGAGCGCAAGCTACCGCGACTTCATCATGGGCGAAGTCCGTTACAACGCCCTCACCCGTGCATTCCCCGAGAGAGCAGCTCAGCTCTTCGAGAAGGCAGAGAAGTGCGCAGAGGAGAAGTACAACCATCTCGTCACCCTCGAGAAGGTCTACGGTCAGGACTAATTGCTTTGGTTTACACTCAAGTAATTTGTCAATAGACTAACAATAAATAAAATCTGAACTCACGGAGTCCTCCGGAAACAGCCGCCGTGCCAAGAACGTGCGGAAGGGCATTCCCGGATGACCGTGAGGGATGAAACAACGTATATATAAATGAAACCGCCGCGGTGATCAGCGAAGCAAGCTGATGAACGCGGCGGTTTCGGATATTATGATGGAGATTTGATTTTCAGCAGGATATCGTACAAAGCCCTGCGGGTGTTGATGTAATGATTTCTGATGGAGAAGGAACTGCCTGTTCGCTGCTTGATTTCAGATGCCTTCAGATCGCCTTTAAACGGAATGAAAGAATCGTTTGCAATCAAAAAGCTGTCAGAGTAATCGGGCACGGAAACCGACATACACCGCTTTTGGAAATGAGCGTACAGCACCGGTTCGCTGTATGCCGTTCCCTTTTCTGTCCACAGGCGAAGCAGTTCCCCTTTATGGAAGGAATACATGATATGCTTCATTTTTTTATATCTGCCGGAAAGGTCAGTCTGGTGTGCCTTGTAGGGAGAATATCGTCCGGTAAGCTCCTTTGTCAGATGGAAGCCTTCAAATCCGGCGGCAATGTCGTCCATGATCAGCTCGTCATAGAAGGGCAGCCCGTCATGTTCCCATGCTTTGCTGATACCGCTCCATTCGTCAAAGGCGTATATTTGGGTATCGCCGAATACTTGGGAAATTGGCAGCAAGGTTTGTCTGCGGTAATAGGAGTTGGTTTCCGGATCGTTGCGATAAAGAGTCAGATGCCCTCGGCTGAATATTTTTGCATACTGTGAGAGAATTTCATCAGACAAAAAGCGCCTGATATTGCCGAAAATCATATCGCAGTCGCAATGTCCCCAGAAGTCGAAGCCCTGCAGATCGTCTGCCAGCACTTCACCGTACGCCGGCTTGTAATCGCAGAGTTTATACGGTCTGTCAAGCACAATGTCAAAATCAAAGTGTGAACAGAATCTGGTTTTGAATGCATCGAATGTGGTTCTGACCTTGCGGACATTGGGCGGCCAGTCGTATTCATCGGTGCAGTCGGTATAAACAAGCCAGTTTACGGTTGGATTGCAGCGGCATGATTCCAGAAACAGACTGAAATATGGATTGAATTTTCCGAAATACGGAAGGACAAGACAGATACTTTTCATGGATGAATCCCCCTGAGACAGAACGAGCGAGCATTGCCAAAGTAATATCAACGGTATTATAACATTGATTGGGGATAAAAGCAATAATCCCTGCTGATTTCGCGTAAAAAATCAGACGGAATCACACGATTCTGCCGATTGAGCAGATATGAAAAAAATACCTTGTTTTTTTATAATGCATGTGATACAATAGTGGGAGTAAAAACAACCATACATTCATAAAATGAATAAGGAGAAGAGTCAATATGAAATTATCGAGAAAAATCATCTCTCTCTCAGCAGCGGCACTGGCCATCTGCATGACCCTCGCTTCATGCTCCGCACAGAAGGAGAATAACGGCGTCGCTTACGACAAGGAAATGAAGATTGCCACAGTAGCCGACCTGGAAGGCAAGGCGGTTGCCGTTCAGCTCCGTTCGGGGGAGGACGATTACATTGTAAACAACAAGATCACCGAATTCTCCAAGCGTTACGGCGACATGAAAAACGCGCTCCAGGATCTGATTGACAAGAAGGTCGCTGCCCTTGTCGTTGACGAAAACTACGCCAAGCAGCTGACTGAGGGTGTGGAAGGCGTACAGATCATCGAAAAGAGCATAGGCAGCGTAGAATACAGATTCCTGCTCAACAAATCCGATGCAAAGCTTGCCGAAAACATGAACAAGCAGATAGCTGCCCTAAAAGAGTCGGATGAATACCCGCCCCTGATTGAATCCGAGCTGGTCAGCGGCAAGAGCTATCAGATATCCAAGGAATCCGACAAGAAACTGAAAAATACATTTACACTGGTCACAGAGCCGAGCTTTAAGCCTTTTTCCTACAAGGAAGATAAAGACGGCAAAATCAAGGGACTGTTTGCGGCGATGGCCGACGGAGTGGCATACGGCTGCGGCGGAAAGCTCGAAACAATGGGCGTAGAGCCTGATGTGATCAACGATACAAGCAGTGCCAATGGGGAAGAGGTCACCACCTTCATAGGCAATGAGGCACAGACGGTGAAAGGAAAAAAGAATGCCTTCTGTGTGGTTACATCTGCCGAAAAAGAGGATGACACACTGTTCATTACGACCGACAGCTTTTACACATCCAATCTCGTGATGATCATCAGAACAGAGGAGCCCGAAAAGAAATAATTATCTCATTCCGATGGACTGCAATTTGAAATGAATGAAAAGCCGCCGATTGACCGATTATTGTGCTTATATCACATCATATGAAAATAATCGGCGGCTTTTTTTGCTAATTTGCAGATTTTATTATTTTTCAAAAAAAAACTTGACAAAGCGGTCGGCAGAGTGTATAATGTAACACGCTGTTAAATATGCGGGTGTAGTTCAATGGCAGAACCCCAGCCTTCCAAGCTGGTCGTGTGGGTTCGATTCCCATCACCCGCTCCACGAAGCTCTCAATGAGCTTCTTTTATTAATCGCATCTGCGCCAGTAGCTCAGTTGGATAGAGCAACTGCCTTCTAAGCAGTAGGTCGGGGGTTCGAGCCCCTCCTGGCGCGCCATATGGTGGTATTGGCGCAGTTGGTTAGCGCGCCAGATTGTGGCTCTGGAGGTCATCGGTTCGACTCCGATATACCACCCCACAGACAAGTCGGCACGGAGCATCCGTGCGGTGCTTCCTGCCGGCGAGTCTTTCATATATATTTATTCTGTTTAATAGCCCGCATACCCTGTATTGGGGTGTCGCCAAGCGGTAAGGCAACGGATTTTGATTCCGTCATCACGCTGGTTCGATCCCAGCCACCCCAGCCAGCACAAGGCTTGCTGCCTGAGGATTATTTTTTGCTCCGCAGGCGGCAGGCTGCATATGACCCATTAGCTCAGTTGGCAGAGCACTTGACTTTTAATCAAGGTGTCCGGAGTTCGAATCTCCGATGGGTCACCAGAAACGCCCTTTTGCTTTTGCAAAAGGGCTTATTTAGTAACTGTGCAGAAATAATTAATACATTTTAACCCGTCAGAAAGACGAAGGATACTATGCTTTTCGGCAACAAACGACGGATTAAATTCTGCACCAATGGGAATCAATGATACAATATAAAAAATGCTTGGCGGATTGGAGAAGGTCATGTTGCTGGATTTTAAGTCGGAAAAAAACAATCATATCGCTGTGTATGCTTTTTTGACTATTCTGTTTTTGCAGACTGTCATGATGCTTTTCTTCTGCGTCAATAAACAGGAATATCATATTGACGAGATCTACAGTTATATACTGTCCAACAGTTACCACTGCGATAAGATTAAGAATGCAACCGAAATTAAAAACCGATGGATCAGCGGTGAGAAAACCTTCAATGACTTCGTTTCGGTACAGCCTGGCGAACGGTTTGCCTACGGGAAAACATATCACAACAACACCACCGACGCGCATCCTCCTTTTTATTATTTTGTGCTGCACACCGTATGCTCCTTCTTTCCCGATACATTCAGCAAGTGGTTAGGATTGTCCGTCAATATTCTGACGTTTGTTCTGACGCAGCTTTTGTTGTTTTTGATTTCGCGCAAGCTGCTCAGCGGCATTGTATGGCAATTGCTGCCCATGACCTTTTACGGATTTTCACCCATTGCAGTGGATATTGTGCTGTTTATCAGAATGTATTCCCTGCTGACGTTCTTTACGGTGCTGCTGTTCTACCTGCATTTCAGGATGTATGAGGGTACGCTGAAGTATCCGTATTTGTGGTGCTTTGCCGTTGCTTTTCTCGGCATGTTCACACAGTATTTTTTTGCATTCTCGGCCTTTTATCTTGCGCTGAGCTGGTGTGTTATTCTGCTGAGAAAGAAAAAATACCGCGAATGGATGAGCTACGCCGTCAGCATGCTTTCAGGGATATTGCTGGTGTTTGTGTGTTATCCCGTCGCATTCAGGCAGGCTACCGGCTCCAGCACAAACAATGTTGGGAATGAGGTCTCTTCCAATATTCTGAATTTTGTGATTCTCCCGGAACGCATCGTATCCTATGCGCATCAATTCCTTTTCAGAATGACACGCAATTGGAAATGGCTGGCGTTTTACATGGCTGTCTTCGCCATGATCATTATTCTTTCCGTTGTTTTCAGAAAGAAAGAGGATAATAACAGGGAACATAAAGCAGACAATATAAAGACAGGTTTTAAAACTGTCCTGTCCAATGCCCTGAAAAAAGCGTTAAAGCGAAAAAATGCCGGGTATGTGTTTGTGACAGCCATTGTGATCATGCTGACCGTCATAACGGTCGCACACATTTCGGGTAAATTTGCCTATTTAAGGTATATTTACAATATCATGCCGGTTCTTTTCCTTTTATTTATTATCATATGTTATTATCTGTCTTCCAAATACAATGTCAACAGGCTGGTGCTGGCGGTTGGGATGATGTCATTGGCTCTGCTGATCGGAGCCAATACCGTTATCAAAAAGAACTGTGATTATCTGTTTAGCGGTCGCTATCAGGAGTTATGCGATACGGTGGAATTTCTTGGAGATAAACCGCTGGTACTGATAGACAAAAACAAAAATCACATGCTGACCGGTAATCTGACGCTTTTTACATCCGTTGATCAGATGTATATTTCAGATACAGACGAAATCAACATTGATGAACTGACGCAGGATAAAGATATTTCCGACGGCGTGGCTTTTCTGGTGCTGAATAATACGCAATGGTCCGATGGCTACCTCGGGGATGAAACCATGCAAAAGATCGTCGACGCTTCGGAGAAATTCAATACCTACGAAAAGTACGGCGGTGAAGTGTTTTCGACAATGTACTGGGTTTACTGATACGCAAGGAATATAGTGCTTCTGTGAGAAGGCAGAAAGGAGCCTCGGTTTTATGGAGCAGGAAACAATAAAAGCACCCGCGTCAACTCAAAGACGCAGGATTCCCTCCATTGATTATATACGCGGCGTCGCGCTGATTTACATGGTGTTTTTTCATCTGACATTTGACCTGGCTTTTGTGATACCCACCGAATGGGGAAGAGCGGCTTATTATGCCAATGAGAAAATCGTAATCTTCGACACATCGTCATTTATTTTGCTGGCGGGAATATCCTGCGCCTTCAGTCGCAGCAATTTAAAGCGCGGAGGACGGCTGCTCGCCATTGCCTTGGTTTTTACAATCGTGACCGCGTTTTTCTTTCCCGGAGAGGCGATCTATTTTGGTATCCTCCACCTGATGAGCACGGGAATGATCCTTTTCGGTGCGTTTGATGATTATCTCAAAAGGGTGCCCGCAGCGGTGATGATTCCGGTGTGTGCCATTATATTCACACTGACCTATAGGATCAGCCGTGGATATGTGGGAATAAAGGGATTATTTGAATTATATCTTCCCCAGGAGCTGCTCACAAATAATCTGCTCTATCCCTTCGGCTTTATAAAAGGCGGATTCAGGTCTGTGGATTATGTCCCGCTGCTGCCGTGGCTGTTTCTCTTCCTCGGCGGCGCGTATATCGGCGGTCTTATTGTGAAATACCGCGAAAAGCTGCCTTCTTTCTGTTTTGCCGATCCGCTGCCGTGGCTGGGCTTCATCGGTCGGCATACGCTGATCGTGTATATCCTGCATCAGCCGATTATACTGGGCGTGCTTTATGCGGCGGATTATCTGATGAATATGGGAAAATAACAATGAATCACTCCGTATGATCAGCCTATTATTATACGGAGTTTTTTTATGCAAATATCAAAAGGTTCATAATTTTGAAAAAAATATGTGTTATAATAATACTTTAAGACAAATAAGCAAAGGATGAACATAACAACATGAATTTTGCACAGGCACTTGCCGCCGAATTCGGCATCAAGCTCGAATACAGCGAAAATATCCTCAAGCTGATCGACGACGGCAACACAATTCCCTTTATCGCACGCTACCGCAAGGAAATGCATGGCTCTATGGATGACCAGAAGCTCAGAGAGATTTCCGAGCGTTATCAATACCTGCAAAACCTCGACAAGCGCCGCAATGAGGTGCTTGCTTCCATTGAGAACTTAGGCAAGCTGACCGATGAGATCACAGCCGCCCTTGACAAGGCAGCCACTCTCACCGAAATCGAGGATATCTACCGTCCCTACAAGCCCAAACGCAAGACACGCGCTTCTGTCGCACGTGAGAAGGGTTTGGAACCGCTTGCCGCAGCCATCTTCGCACAGGAAACGCGGGAATATCCCATTGACATGGCGGCAGCCTTCCTTAACCCCGAAAAGGAGGTCAACACCCCCGAGGAAGCGCTGCAGGGTGCGCTGGACATCATCGCCGAGGATATTTCGGACAATGCCGAGATACGCAAGCGTCTGCGCACGGTGGCATTTGAGCACGGCAACATCGTTTCCAAGGCAGCCGACCCCGAAGCGGAGTCGGTGTATGAAAATTACTATGATTACTCCGAGCCGATGAAAAAGGCTGCGGGTTACAAGATACTGGCGATAGACCGCGGCGAGAGGGAAAAATACCTCAAGGTGTCGGTCGACTTCGACCGTTCAAGGGGCGTTGACATTATCGCCAAGGCAGTCCTCAAAAGGGGAGATCTGCCCTGCACCGACGCGGTGAGAACCGCTGCCGAGGACGCCTATGACAGACTGATATTCCCCTCCATTCAGAATGAGCTGCGCGGCGAGCTGACCGACGCGGCGGTGGAGAACGCTATCAAGGTATTTTCCGAGAATCTTCATCAGCTGCTCATGCAGCCGCCTGTCAAAGGCAAGGTGGCCATGGGACTTGACCCGGGCTACAGAATGGGCTGCAAGGTGGCGGTCGTCGACGCAACCGGCAGACTGCTCAATACGACGGTCATTTACCCGGTTCGTCCCATGCATTCCGAAGCCAAGGTCGCCGAGGCCAAGCGCATTGTCACCAAATTCATCAAGGCTTACGGCGTGGAGATCATAGCCATCGGCAACGGCACTGCCGGCAAGGAGACAGAAATATTTGCCGCCGAGCTGATCCGTGAGGAAGGTCTGAAGGTCGCTTACATGGTGGTGAGTGAAGCCGGTGCGTCGGTTTATTCCGCAAGCAAGCTCGCTGCCGAGGAATTTCCCGATTACGATGTCAACGTCCGTTCGGCCATCTCCATTGCGCGCAGATTGCAGGATCCTCTGGCTGAACTGGTCAAGATTGACCCCAAGGCCATTGGCGTGGGACAGTATCAGCACGACATGCCGCAGAAACGTCTTTCCGAAGCGCTGGATGGAGTGGTGGAGGACTGCGTGAATTCCGTGGGCGTGGATTTGAACACGGCTTCTCCCGCCCTTCTCAGCAAGGTAGTGGGCATCTCCTCCGCTGTTTCAAAGAACATCGTCGCCTACCGCGAGGCAAACGGCGAATTCAAGAGCCGCAAGGAACTGTTGAAGGTCGCAAAGCTCGGTCCCAAGGCATTTGAACAGTGCGCCGGCTTCATGCGTGTCAGCGAGAGCGACAACCCGCTCGACGGCACGGCGGTTCATCCTGAGAGCTACGCGGCAGCCGAGGCGCTGCTGAAGCTCTGCGGCTTCCAGCCTGCCGACATCAGGAACGGTTCACTCGGCAAGCTTAAAGAGACCGTTGCACGCATGGGCTACAACAAGACCGCCGAGCAGTTGGGAATAGGCGTTCCCACTCTCACAGACATCATCAATGAGCTGATGCGTCCGGGACGAGATCCCCGCGACGAGCTTCCCAAGCCGATGCTGCGCACCGACGTCATGGATATCAAGGATCTGAAGGTTGGTATGGAAATGCAGGGCACTGTCCGCAATGTCATCGACTTTGGCGCGTTTGTGGACATCGGCGTGCATCAGGACGGACTTGTCCACATCTCACAGATAGCCAACCGCCGCATCAAGCATCCTTCCGAGGTGCTGAAGGTGGGAGACATCGTGAAAGTCTGGGTGCTTTCCATTGACACCGCCAAGGGACGCATTGGTCTGACCATGAAAGGAGAACCCAAAAAGCAATGAGGCATTCATTGGGGTTTATCATAGCGACCGCCGCGGTTGCTTTTATCTGCCTTTTGGTTCTTTCGGGCTGTCAGAAGAAAATGCCGGGAAGGCTGGACGGCAAATATCCCGATTCTGTTTCGTCTTCGGCGGCGGCTGAGAAGGAAACGGGTGACGATAGTTCTTCTTCCGGAGATTTCTCAGAAACGGCAGCGTCGCAGACAGACGGCGATCAAAAGACGATTACGTCGTCATCCGAAAAGACAGTCAAAAAGTATTCCGCACCCAAATTCAAATCGGGCAGCTATACGATGGAATCGTCGTCGGTCAATGAGCAGTTTTTTTACAACGGTAAGTCGGTCATATCCTACACACGGATGACACAGACCTATAACTACGATATCAAGCTGACCGTCAAAAGCAACGGTTCGATGACTGCTCTCTATACCTTCAAAAGAATACGCACAGGCTATGAGACCAACGATGGCGCAATCGCCACGGACACGAACGACAAATCCGGCCGAAATGAGGACAACGCCGTCTACTACGACCTGATCGGTCAGAGCTTTACGGCGAATATTTCCAAGGATTACAAAATCACCCTCAAGGGGATAGACGCGATCCACAGGAAATACCCCTATACCGCCGACGTTGTGACAGATGAAAACATGAAGGAGGTCGCCTCCGACCTTTTCTATAAAATAGACGAAACCCTGAAACAGGGCAGCAGCTGGCAGCTGGAACAGGTGGGACTGACAAACACCTACACCGTCAGCAGCATTAAGGACGGCAATGTCTATATCAACATAAAGGGAAAGCAGCTCGACATTCCCAAGCCGTATACCAGCGACGGCATCAGATACACCTACAAGAAGCGTGAGCCGTTGAGCGGGTCACTGGTGATGGCGCTCGACAACCGTATGCTGCAGGAGCAGTCCTCCTATCAGGAGAATTCCGGCGTGATTGAGTCGGGAGACAAAAAGTACACGTTTACAGAATCGGCTGCGTCGATCTGTAATATAAAGAAAAAATAAATTTACCAATGAAAGGAAGCAGCGACATGATTGATTTCAACGATTTCAAAGACAATGCGGCACCCGAAAACGAGGAAGAAAACAACCACATATACCTGACTGACGAGGAAGGCAGGGAATATCCCTTTGATCTGCTGGATATTATTCCTTATGAGGGGGATGATTACGCGATCTTCTATCCTGCCGACGAAACGGAAGAGGATGACGACGAGGACACAGAGGTGGTCATTCTCAAGGTGATTCACCACGAGGACGATTCCGTCGAATTCGAAGGTACCGACGACGAAAAGACACTTGACGCGGTGTTCAATCAGTTCATGGAGAACATGCGCGCCGCCTTTGAAGAGGACGGACACGGCGACGGCTGCGGCTGCGGTCACTGCCACGAGTAAGCAATTTTACTTTATGCCATAAAAATTTCGCCGCGCAGGGCGGCTTCCCGATGGTAAATCCTTCGGGAGCCTGCCCTGCGCGGCTTATTTAATTCGTATCAATCAGCTTATTGTTCGACAATAGAATAATCATAGTGCATATGCAATATAAATTAGCCGCTGTTTTGTGGAATATTACAAATCATATCAAATCTGAATTTTTTTGCAAAAACAGCGCTACTTTTTTGTCTTCAGAAACGTTTTATATATGAGAGACAAAAAAGAAAAAGCCCGCAGGGTTTTCCGACGACCCTGGGAGCCAGTAAAATAAAAACGGACAACGGCAATACTGCCATAAATCAATTTTCCGCTTTTATTTTATCAGAAATTTTTCGTCTTGTCAATAGGGCTTTTTTATGTCGCTTTTTGTAAATATTCCATAAATAAAGCGCACTGAATTTGTGCGTCTGTCCAAAGCTGAAAGAATCTATTATTTTTTTCAAAAAAAGCGCTACTTTTCGGCGGTCAGAAACGTTTTATTTATGAAAGGCAAAACGACAGAGACAAAAAGCTGCTTCCGGTTTTTCCGACAGCCGGAAAGTCAGTGCCAACAAAGCGCAGATGACAGGCAATGCCGCCATAAATTAATTTTCCCCAATTGTTTGTCTCCGGCATGACGCCTGCATGTCAGCCTTTGTTCATTGTCAACTGCTTTGCTAAAAAACAAACAACAAACAACAAACAAAAAGCAAAAGCCCAAAACCCAAAACCCAAAAACGCATTATTCGCCACCGTTGATCCGTCTGTCGCTTTCAGCGATAATCTTCTTACACAACCTTAATGTTACTTAAACCAATTACCTTATATTACCAAAAACCTCACTTTTTATAATGCTTCATTGTCATGGAGTATGCTCAACGGTAACGGGAAACGACGATGCGAAAAAGAGGAGATGATAATTGAATTATACGGCGTACTGCAATGAAAAAAATCTGATAATCAAGGGGGCCTGGAATGGGGAACTGCTATTGACAAGACGATATAAAAAAGCACACACTACGTGCGATTGATCCTTAAATCACATTTCATAATTAAATAACACAATAAATCAATCCTTACAATCACATAAATCACAATATAACAATCAGACTTTCACATAAAAAACAACTATTACCTCCCGCTGCACATCGGAACGGCTGTGCCGCGGGAACCGGCTGTCCGGCAGCCGAGCAATCACTGACCCAACGCCGTTCCGCGACATTCACAGAACACGGACGGTACAGAGCTGCTATTCTCTGTACCGTCCGTGTTCCGCGTTATATTTGATTGATAGCAGGAGAGGAATCAGCTGCTTTTGATGCGGTGTCTGACATTAGTATGCAATCACTTCATATCCGTCGTCTGTGACGGCAACCTGAATTTCCCACTGTGCCGAGGGCTTGCCGTCCTGGGTATAGATGGTCCAGCCGTCGTCCTCGTCCTGGTACACCTCGAAGCTGCCCATGTTGATCATAGGCTCTATGGTGAATACCATCCCCGGAACCATCAGCATTTCGGTGCCCGGCTTTGAGACGTAACTCACCCACGGCTCCTCATGGAATTCCAGCCCTATGCCGTGACCGCCTATGTCGCGCACAACGCTGTAGCCGTTACTCATAATGAACCGGTTAATAGCGTCGCCCATATCTCCGAGGAACCCCCACGGCTTCACTTGTTCCAGCCCGATCTGAAGGCTCTGTTTCGCCACCTCGACCAGTCGTTTTTTTTCAGGGGAAACCTCGCCTATGCAGAACATTCTCGATGAATCCGAGAAGAATCCGTTGAGGACGGTGGAGCAGTCGATGTTGATGATATCGCCGTCTTTCAGCACCCGGTCGGGTGAGGGTATTCCGTGGCACACCACTTCGTCAATGGAAGTGCAGACGCTTTTCGGGTATCCCTCAAAATTGAGCGGTGCGGGAATGCCGCCGCGCAGCACGGTTTGTTCGTAGACCCATTTGTCTATTTCCTCAGTGGTTATGCCGGCGCGGATGTGCTCGGCGACATAATCCAGCACAGCAATGTTGATCTTTGCGCTCTCACGGATTCCGTCGAGCTGAGCAGGCGTTTTCAGCAGCGAATGCGGCGGCACCTCAGCCCCCGAAAGCTGGTATTCGTGTATTTTGCGGTCAAAATCCATGTGGCACTTCTTGTATTTCTTCCCGCTGCCGCACCAGCAGGCGTCGTTTCTTCCCGGCAATGACATATTTTCTTTGCTCCTCACGTTTTGATCATATCAAAGATTTATTATTTTGATTATTGTATCACATGTACATGTGGATTTAAAGCCCCCCAAAACCATTGTTCATTAAAAGTTTTAAAAATATTGCAATTTTATAAAAAATATGATATATAATTAATCGTAACAGTTATGTAACATCTGACTGAAATAATTGTATTATAATTTTTTTAGTAATGTTGGTCGGGTAGTAACCTGCCGACTTGCTTTTGTGCGCTTATGACGTAAATTTGTGATATATGATGTATGTGTGATGAAGGAGTGAATAAGTCAGATTGATAGAATTCCGCAATGTTTATAAAACCTATGACAACGGCACGAAAGCTCTGCGCGACCTCAATCTGAGAGTCAACGAGGGCGAGTTTGTGTTTATAGTGGGTTCTTCGGGAGCGGGCAAATCGACCTTGCTTAAAATACTCATGCGCGAGGAAACCCCCAACAGCGGCGAGGTCATTGTCAACAATACCCGCCTTTCCACCCTTCGCCACAGGGACATTCCCTACTACAGACGAACGCTGGGCATGGTGTTCCAGGATTTCCGTCTGATACCCAAGATGACCGTTTTCGACAATGTGGCGTTTGCCATGCGTGTCACAGGCGCCAGTACCAAGGCGATCCGCAAGAAGGTTCCCTATGTGCTGAGCCATGTAGGATTGGGCGATAAGGCAAAATGCTATCCGAACGAGCTTTCGGGCGGTGAACAGCAGCGTGTGGGTCTCGCCCGCGCACTGATCAATAATCCCGCGCTCATTATTGCGGACGAGCCTACCGGCAACGTTGACCCCCGCATGAGCTTTGAAATAGTGGATATGCTCAATCAGATCAACCGCAACAACGGCACAACGATTCTCATGGTCACTCATGAGCACGCCCTTGTCAGAAAGTTCAGACGCCGTATTGTGGAGATCCAGAACGGCGAACTTGTGGCTGACAGCGGACCGGAGGTCGATTATTATGTTTAATAATTTCAAGTACCTTGTCCGCGAAGGTTTTCGCAACGCATGGGCGAACCGTCTGATGACATTCGCTTCTGTGGGCGTTCTGGTCTGCTGCCTGGTGCTGATGGGAAGCGCTGTGCTGGTTTCCTTCAACATCACTCACATCATGGAGCTCTTTGAAGACAAGAATGTGGTCATGGTGTTCCTCAATGACACTGTGAGCGGAAGCGATGCGACATTGACCGTTGCCGATGTGCAGAAGAAAATACTTACCGTAGATAATGTAGACCCTGACAACATAGAATTTGTCCCGAAGGAAAAGGGCTTTTCTTCCTTGATGGACAGATTTGACGAAAAGCTCAAAATCATTGATACACTCGGCGATACGGCGAATATCCTTCCTGACGCCTTCAAGGTCGGATTCAAGGATCCGACGCGATACGAAACTACGGTGCAGCAGCTCAAAAACCTGCCCGAGGTCTATACGGTGAGGGACAACCGCGAATACGCGGAAAAGCTGATGGGCATCAATCAGACCGTCACAGTGGTCGGTACGTGGATTGTCGGATTGCTGCTGGTGGTTTCGCTCTTCATTATCACCAACACCATCAAGCTGACCATGTATGTGCGTAAGCTGGAAATATCCATTATGAAGTCGGTGGGCGCTACTGACTGGTTCATACGTATGCCGTTCCTTGTGGAGGGCATTGTCATAGGACTGACGGCAGGACTTATCTCCTTCGGTCTTGTGTCGTACATTTATTCCGCTGCGGCTTCTTCCATTACCGATGTGCTTGCAACGGGTGTGTTGCCGTATTCAACAATGCTGTTTAAGCTGCTTCTTGCCTTTATTGGCAGCGGCGTGCTTTCAGGTTCTATAGGCAGTCTGGTTTCAATCAGAAAATATCTTAGAAATGATGGAGGTCTTAACGATGAGTGATTCGAATGTTAATCAGACAGTAAGTAAAATTTCGTTTTCCAAAGTTATTTTATGTGTGATTCTTCTGATGTCGGCAATGGCTCTGACCGTTGAGCTTCTGCCTGCCGGCACACAGGTCGGCGTGACCGCTTCCGCTGCCACCCAGGCCCAGCTCAAGAACAAGCAGGCGCAGCTTCAGAGCCAGCAGAAGAGCATTTCCGCCAAGCTGAAAAATCTCAAGAAGAGCAAGGCTGCCGCACAGGAACAGCTTGATCTGGTCAATGAGCTGGTGGAAAATCTTCAGACACAGATTACCACAGTGAATAATCAGATAGCGGCTGCAAACGCCGAGATCAAGGATATCGAGGACGAGATCGCGGCCAAGGATCAGGAAATCGAGAACAGCAAGGAAAAATTCAAGGAGCGCATGAGAGCCATTTACATTTCAGGCGACATGACAGGCGGTCTTGAAGTAATTCTCTGTTCAAACGGCGTGGAGGAGCTTATCTCCAACACCGTTTACCTGGAGACAATGGCGAAGTACGACCAGGGTCTTATTGATGAACTGGTCAATGACAAACAGGGCTATCAGGATAAGAAGGCAAAGGTCGAGGCGCACAAGAAGGAAATCGATGTTCAGAAGGCAGAGCTTGCCAAGAAGAAGACCGAGCTCGATGCGCAGCAGAAGGAAGCCGAGACGCTGATGAAGCAGATCAAGGCTGACGAAGCCGCTTACAAGAAAAAGCAGGCGGAGATCGACCTCGAAATGTCCAAGGCAAGAGCGGCACTTGACGCGTTGATCAACAAGAATACTGCCAATTCCCAGAGTACCGAGTATTACGGCGGTTCCTTCGGTTGGCCGACTCCCGGTTACAAGCGCATCACCTCTCCCTACGGTCCGCGTACCTTCACGCTCTACGGAAAGAGAGTGAGCAGCTACCACAGAGGCATTGACATCGGTGCTCCCTCGGGTGCAAAGATCGCCGCATCCAACGGCGGCAAGGTGGTTACCAGCGCATACAATGCCGGTGGTTACGGCAATTATGTCATTCTCGACCACGGCGGCGGAAAGATGACGGTTTACGGTCATATGAGCAAGCGCATGGTGAGCGTCGGACAATCGGTCACCAAGGGACAGCAGATCGGAAAGGTCGGTTCCACGGGACGTTCCACCGGTCCGCATCTCCACTTTGAGATCCGTATCAACGGCACAGCCGTCAATCCCATCAACTACTTATAATCATTCCATTCATCAGCCCGCAGTTCCTTTTTGAGAACTGCGGGCATTCTTGCTGTCAGACGAAAAAAATAAAATATTTTATAAAAAAGGTGTTTATTATCGCCGGAAGATGTGGTATGATTATATAAGAGTCTGTCGCGTGACAGAAAAGCGGGCATAATTCATCATTTACCGTGAAAGAGGTGCTTTTTCAGATGAACAAGAAAATCTCCCTTGGCATGGCAGTCTCCATAGCCGCCATCGTCGCAGCGTTTGCCGTAGTGATTACCTACACCGCAGCCATTCGTGTCTTTGACAGCCGGATGAGTTCGGTCACGGAGCGCCAGAACATGTATCAGGTGCTTTCCGAGATAGATATGACCGTTAGACAGAATTATTACGGCGAAATATCGGAGAATTATTTGCAGAAAAACATATCTCAGGGCTACGTGCTGGGGCTTGATGATGCTCACTGCGGTTACCTTACGGCTGACGAATATCAGCTTGCGGTCAATGAAAGCCTGGGTTATACATTCGGACTGGGTATGGACGTGGACCGTTCCGGCGAAGGCTATATTCTGGTGAATGTGGTTTACAAAGGCTCCCCGGCGGATAAAGCGGGCATCAAACCGGGCGATCTGATTGTCAGCGTCGAGGGCAAGGACGTTCTGACGGTGGGTTATGAAAAAGCAATGTCGCTGATTGCCGAGACCTCTCCGAAGGTGTCGGTTGTGCTCAGCCGAAGCGGAAAGAAGTCGGGATATGAGCTTACCCGCTCCAAATTTGAAACGAAATCCGTGACCTACCGTGTGACGGGGGAGAGCATCGGTGTTATCAAAATCTACGAATTCAACGCCAAGACGCCCGAACAGTTCAATGCCGCGCTCAACAAGCTGCGCAATCAGAATGTCACAGGACTGATTATCGACCTGCGCGACAACGGTGGGGACAATTATCAGTATGCCTGTGAGATACTCGACACATTGCTTCCGGCAGGCAAGCTGATGAGTGTGACGGGAAAAGACGGCAATTCCACCATTAAATACAGATCTGACAGCAAATTCATTGACCTTCCCATGGAAGTGCTTATCAACGAAGGCACCGACGGTGCGGCGGAGCTTTTTGCGGCGGTTATGATGAATTACGAAGCAGCTGAGAGCGTTGGCAATGCGACGGCTGGTCATGATACCGTGCAGGAGCTTTTCCAGCTCAGCAACGGCTGTGCTGTCAGGATCACTACCGGCAGGTGGTCTGACGATTTAGGCGAAATTCTATCCGAGGGCAAGGTGATTCCTCAGTTCGAGGTTGGTCTGACCTCCTATCAGAAGGTCAATCGTTACCTGCTTTCCGACGAGAGCGACCCGCAGCTTCAGACAGCTCTTGACCGCGTCAATGCCGTTATAGCGGCGAAGAAGGAAGCCCAGGCGCAGGAAAACGGCACTGTCACCCCGAGCGATTCCACGACAACGACGGCAAAGAATGCCGGGAAGACCACGAAGGAAGCACAGGCAACGACGACAACAACCAAGAAGGGCTGAGCATCGGCAGGAGGTGCCTGATCATTGAAAAAGAAAGCGACTGCACTGTTGATGGCATTGCTGACGGTTTTCTCAATACTGCCGCTGAGCGGCTGCGGAGATGGGGACGATGTGGACAATACGCCGAATTACCCCGTTGAAGTGGGAGGCGTGAAGTTTGTAGGCGCACCTTCGAAGGTGGTGTGCTATTCCAGCACACTGATCGGCATTATTTACGCCATGGGCTATGAGAAGCAGCTTTTCGGCAGAACCGCCAATTGCGATTATAAGGAAGCCGACGACTTAAAAGCCTGCGGCACGCCGGATAATCCTTCTGTCGATCTGCTGTTCGGAAACAATGTCGATCTGGTCATTGCCGACGATACGATTGCGGCCAAATCGGTGAAGTCCATACAGGAGAAGGGAATTCCTGTGGTTGTCATTCCCAGAGCGACAGGCAGAGCGTCCATGGTGGAGATGTACGGGGCGCTCGGCGCCTGCTTCAAGGGCGGCAATACGGGCTACAACAAGGGCTGTCAGATCGCCAATGATCTTTTCGCGCAGCTTGACGATATTTCGCGTCTGGTGGAGACGGAAGCTCCGTGGAACACCTGCGTGATTCTGTCGAGCGACCTCACCGAGTTTGCCACAGGCGACACGCTTGTCTCCGCGGTACTGGAGCTTACGGGCGGCTTCAATGTGGCCAGGGACTCCATGCAGGGAGAGTATGCGCTGTCCGACCTCATGCGCAGCGACCCCGACGTGATTATCGCCCCTCCGGGCGTTGAAATGCGGCTCCGCGCCAAGAGCAGCCTTGTGGGTATTCCGGCGCTGGACAATTTCCGCGTCTACGCGATGGATATGACGGTTTTTGACGACCAGTACCAGGGCGTGATCAAGGGCGCATGGCGCATGGCGAAGATACTTCACCCCGACATTATCACGGACGACATTATCCCCGAAGGCATGATCGAGCCGGAGGAAGAGGAAGACGTGTTTTTGGATTAGGTAGGAGGTAGCAGGTAGAAGAATAAAAAAGCATAGCGCAGCGCATAATTAGCGAGCGAATGCGAGCGTGGGAGTCCAGGGGGAACTTGTTCCTCCTGGCAGGTCAAGGGCAGAGCCCTTGCGGGAGATCGAGGGCAGCGCCCTCGAGAGCGAGCCGCAGCGAGCGGGCAAGACGCACCCCGACACAAACAAGGCTCAGGCGAATACAGACAAGGTGTATTATTTCCTGCTTTCTTCCCCCGATGGGAGAAAAAACTTCGTTTCCCAATGAGCAAAGCCCCGATTTGCAATGCTTTAGCACTTTCACAATTAGATAATATAACAAACAAAGGAGAAATCACACAATGAGAGCAGTCATCACAGTTATAGGCAAAGACATGGTAGGCATACTCGCCGGCGTGTCCAACATCTGCGTAAAATACAACGTCAATATCATGGAAGTCAGCCAGTCCATCATGCAGGATCTGTTCGCCATGATTATGCTGGCGGATATTTCCGACTCCAACGCGCCGTTTGCGCAGCTCAGCGACGAGCTGAAGGAGTACGGCAAGCAGAACGCGCTGTCCGTTCACATCATGCATGAGGATATTTTCAATTCCATGCACAGAATTTAGTTTTTTTACATGAGTAAAACAGTCGGGAGTCAGAAATATGCTTAATACCAAAGACATTCTTGAAACCATCCACATGATCCAGGACGAAAATCTGGACATCCGCACCATCACCATGGGCATCAGCCTGCTCGACTGCGCCGACAGCGACATCGACAGGATGTGCGACAAAATCTACGACAAAATCTGCCGCTATGCCGGAAACCTCGTCAAAACCGGCGAGGACATCGAAGCCGAATACGGCATTCCCATCATCAACAAGCGCATTTCCGTC
>ONID01000022.1 GCA_900317765.1 uncultured Eubacteriales bacterium
GGAAAAGAGGATCCCCATGGAAGCAGGCATGGCAGGCGGCAGCGCCGACGCGGCGGCCGTCATCATTGCATTAAATACGCTCTGCGGCACGGGCTATTCCGACGGACAGCTGTGGGAAATCGGCGTCAAGGTAGGTGCCGACGTTCCCTTCTGCATCACGGGCGGCACTATGCTGGCGGAGGGAAAAGGAGAGATCCTCAGCAAGCTGCCGGAGCTGTCCGATTTTGCGCAGCCTCCGGTGATCCTTCTCTGCAAGCCCGACGTCGGCGTGTCCACCGGAAGAGCCTACTCGGCGGTAGACAGCTGCGACCCGTCCCTTCTCCGAAGACCCGACGCGGCCGCCATTAAGAAGGCGCTGTCAGAGCAATACACGCAGGGCATTGCGGCAAACCTCTGCAATGTCTTTGAGCAGGTGCTTCAGATAGAAGAATGTGAGTCCATCAAGAGCGCCATGCTGTCCGGCGGCGCGATGGGCGCCTGCATGACGGGAAGCGGTACGACGGTGTTCGGCATTTTTGACAGCGAAGCAACCGCTAAGCGGTGTGCCGACGCGCTCGCAAAGACTTACAAAAACACGTTTGTCACCGCTGCAACCGGCTGCGGCTGTAAAATAGTTTCCCAAAAATAAAATCCGTATGAATAAATTTTTATCCTCCGTCAATAATTATTGCGAATCGATTCGGATAATTACTTATCGGAGGATATTGTTATATGAAAAGGGAGATTCGCAGCAGCGTGCTGCGGATGCATGTGCTTGCCAATTCGGACAGCGAAGAGGATCAGGCGCTGAAGCTGCAGGTGCGCGACAGACTGCTGGAAATCAGCAGGGAAATCTATTCGCACGCCGCGACCAGGGAAGAAGCGGTCAGGCAGACAAACGCCCATCTTCAACTGCTGCAGGAAGAAGCGCAAAAGGTGGTTGCCTTACGCGGGTATGATTATCGGGTCAGCGTTGCGCTGGAAAACAGCTACTTTACGACACGCACCTACGGGGACGTCACCCTTCCGGCGGGCAATTACCAGGCGCTCCGTGTGGTGATCGGAGAGGGCGAAGGGCACAACTGGTGGTGCGTCATGTTCCCACCGCTCTGTATCTCGGCGGCCAGCGAGGACGAAGCGCAGCTCAGCGAAGTGCTGACTCCCCAACAGATGGAGCTTGTGGAGACTGACGGCTACGAAGTCAGGTTCAAATGCGTGGAGCTTTACGAGGAATTCATGAAATATCTGTCCGAAAAGTCCCGATAACGGGACTTTGGATTTTTTCAGGTTGCATTTTTGCAGGATGTGTGAGATAATTATACTATAATAAAAATGGGGGAACACGGTATGGGAATCAAATGTGTGGTCGGCACAGCGGGCAGCGGCAAGACGCACTATGCAAGAAGCCGGGCGGCGGAGCTGGCCGCCGAAGGCAAAAGGGTTGTGCTGCTGGTGCCGGAACAGTTTTCATTTGAAACCGAGCGGGCAATGCTGCAACTGCTTCCTGCAAGCCTCGCGGACTGTGTAGAGGTATTCAGCTTTACAAGTCTTTCAAGGAAAGTTTCACGTGAAACGGGCGGATTTGCCGGAAAACGGCTCGATCAATCGGGCCGGGCGGCGGTCATGAACGTCGCCATGACGCAGGTGCAGGATCACCTTTCACTCTATTCCGGCAGCAGAAAGCGGCAGGACCTCATCCGAAATATGCTCTCGGCGGTGTCGGAGTTCAAAAGCTGTGCCATCAGTCCGGAATTGCTGACCCAGACAGCCGAAAAAACGGAAGAATCGGTGCTTTCGCAGAAACTCAGGGAGCTTTCTCTGATCTACGGCGCCTACAATGCCGTCATTCAAAATATCAGCTCGATTGACCCTCTGGACGACCTGACAAGACTCGCTGTCAATTTAAGACAGCTCGAATACTTTGGCGACGCGGCTGTCATTGCGGACAGCTTTACAGGCTTTACCAAGCAGGAATTGGCCGTTTTGGAGCAAATTATTTCACAGTGCGAAATGTTTGAGATAACGCTCTGCTGTGAGGCGGCAGATACGGAGAAGGGCAGCGGCGGTCAGGACGATCTCTTTGAAGTGGTGCATCATACGATCGAGGCCCTACGAGAATTCGATGGCGATCTGACCGTTGAAAAGCTCAGCGGACACGGCCGTTTTCATTCGGAAGAACTGGAGGCTCTGGAAGCGGGCGTATTCAGAACCCGACAGACGGAGCCGTTCACCGGGGCCACTGAAAATGTGGCGGTTTACGCGGCGGAGGACAAATACGACGAAACCGAATTCGCCGCCCGGGAGATCAGACGGCTCGTGCGGGAAAAAGGGATGCGCTGGAGAGACTTTGCCATTCTCTGCCGGAACGATGCGGATTACAAGAACCAGATTCTCCGCGCACTCGATCTGCAGGGAATCCCCTGCTTCCCTGCTTCTGTGACAGGCGTTCCGCTGTCACAGACCTCCCGCTTGTCCGATTCGTAATGGCAGCGCTCGACATCATCAACGGACGCTGGCGCAGCGAGGATATCATGCGGTGGCTGAAAACCGGCATGCTGCGGGACGTCAGTACGGTGGACGCGGCACGGCTTGAAAACTACTGCTTTGTCTGGAGCATCAGCGGCAAAAAGTGGAAGCAGGACTTTACGCAGTCTCCCTACGGCTACACCGACCGCCAGACCGACGAAGACAACGCGGTTCTCGACAACATAAACGCGACAAAACAATGTATAGTCGATTTACTTAACACATTTGAAACGTCCGTTAAGGACGAAAACGCCAGCGGAAAGGATATGGCTGCCGCCGTTTACCAGCTGATCGAATCGGCGGGCTGCGGAGAATGTATAGAGCGGATGCTGCCCAAGCTGTCGCCGCAGGAGGCGGAAGCGCAGGGGCAGGTGTGGAACCTGCTGATGAATGTGCTCGACCAGCTGGCCAACATCCTCGGTGAAACAAAACTGTCCTTCCGGGAGTTTTCCGACCTGCTCACACTGATGCTTGGATTGTGCGACGTGGGGGAGATCCCGCAGGGAATGGACGAAGTGGTTTTCGGCGCGGCGGACAGAATACGGACGTCGGGGGTCAAAGTCGTCTTTGTACTCGGCGCCAACGAAGGCGTGTTCCCTGTGCTTCCCGAAGCGACCGGGGTGTTTACCGAAAACGAGCGCAAAATGCTGATCAGCATGAAGCTGCCGCTTACCGGTGATTCCACCGACACAGCCCTGAACGAACAGTTCATCGCCTATTCCGCGCTGACATGCGCATCGGATAGGGTATATGTCACCTACAGCAAATCCTGTAATGGCGAACAGCTTTACAGCTCTGAGATTGTCAGTGAGGTTTTCCGCACGGTTCCGAGGTGCCAAAAGCTGTCCCGCAGCGAAATCGTCACCCTCGATATGATCGAAAATGACGACGCGGGCTTTCTGCTAGCTGCGGCCTCTTTGGGCGAAAACTCCGGGCTTTCCAAGGCGCTTGCGGAAACCTACGCGGGTCTGGAAAAGTATGCCGACAAGATTGCGGTTGTCAGGCAGGCAGCTTCCCGCTCCGCATTGATGCAAAGCAAAGAGGCTTTACATGATAAAAACGCCGCGTTTTCGCTCTTCGGCAGGAACATCAGGATATCCGCATCCAAAGCCGAGTGCTTTTACAGCTGTCAGTTCAAATACTTCTGTCAGTACGGCATGAAGGCGGTTCCCCGGCGCAGAGCCGAACTCAACCCCATGGAATACGGCAGTGTGGTGCATTACGTGCTTGAAAAAATGCTGCGCGATCACGACGTCGGGGAACTGGCTGCGCAGGACGATCTGACGGAAATGATCGGGCAGTACCTCACGGACTATCTCAACGAGGTGATGGGCGGCACGGATATGAAATCGGCGCGGCTGATGTACCTCTTCCGGCGGCTCACACAGTCGCTCTCGGTGCTGATCAGGCAGCTGGGGGAGGAATTTGCCAAGAGCCTGTTTGTGCCGGATTCGTTTGAATTGCCGATTGACGGCACAAAGCTGCAACCGCTTCAAATTCCGCTGTCCGACGGGACGCACATCAGCGTGGGCGGCAAGATCGACCGCGTGGATATTTACACCAATGACGGCGTGAAGTACATCCGTGTGGTGGATTACAAAACGGGCAGCAAGGAATTTGTGCTCAGCGACATTCTCTCCGGGCTGAATATGCAGATGATGATATACCTTGATATCCTCTGCGACAGGGAACTGAGCGGAAGCGACTACTCGCCGGCGGGCGTGATTTATTCTCCCGCTTCTCTGAATAAAATCTCCGGCGAGAGGGGAAAGACCTCCCTCGAGGCGGAGCAGAAGGAACGTCTCAAAAACAACGGCCTGATCGTCGATGACGCCGACGTCATCAACGCTATGGAAATAGGGATGCAGAAGAAGGTCGACAGGCGCGCTGACGCGACGACCGTCAAAGGGGGAGAGAATTTTCTTTCCAGAGCGACCTATGTCGCCGACCCGCAGCAATTCCGCGTGATCCGGGGCTATATCCGTTCGCTGCTGCGGGAGATGGGCGAGGCGCTCCACCGGGGCGAGATCGGCACATCTCCCGTCAAAGGCAGCTATGACGCCTGCGAATACTGCGAATACCGCATCATCTGTTCGCAGGAGCAGAAATGTTCCGGAAGAAAAATTTCCAAAAGAAGCATGACAGAGACATTGGAGCTTATGCAGGAGGAAGACAATGGGTGAGAGAATATGGACGCCGCAGCAGCGCAGCGCCATTGACGCGGCGGGCGGCACGCTGCTTGTCTCGGCGGCGGCAGGCTCCGGCAAAACCGCCGTGCTGGTGCAGCGAGTGATCGAAAAGCTGACCAGCGACGACCCGGAGAAATACTGTGACGCAGACAGGCTGCTGATTGTGACTTTCACCAGGGCGGCGGCGGCCGAAATGAAGGAGAGGATCACAGCCGAGCTGCAAAAGAAGGTGGAGCAGGACCCGTGGGACACACGCATGCGCCGCCAGATGATACTTGTCAAAAAAGCGCCGATCTGCACGATCGACTCATTTTGCAGCAAGCTGGTGCGGGATAATTTCTACAAGCTGGATATCGCCCCGGATTTTCGCATCGGGGACGATTCCGAGCTTAAAATCATCCAGGAAGACTGCATCAACGACGTGCTCGAACGCAACTACGCCGAAGGGGACGACGACTTTTTTGAGCTGGTGGAGCAGCTGATCGGGGACAGGAACGACAGCGAGCTGTCCGATCTGATCAAGCAGCTGGATTTCTACATAGGCTCCTTCCCGTTTCCCGAGGATATTATGACCGCCCTCGAAAACGCCTATTCCGCAGGCGACCCGACCGGGACGGTGTGGGGACAGTCGGTGCTGGAATATGTGAAGAAGGCGGCGGAATACGGTCTTGCGTGCAACGCCATCGCCTGTGACGTTTCGGCATCGGACGAAAAGCTCACGGAGAAATACCTCCCGTCGTTCGAGCGCGACGCGGAGATTCTCGAAAGAATCCGGACAGCCGCAGAGGGCCGTCAATGGGACGATCTCTACCGCTGCTCGTCCGAAGCCGAGATAACGCCCCTCGGCAGGGCGACCAAGCTGCCTTATGAGGCGGATATTGCCAAGGCTGCGCGTGAAGTGGTCAAGGATGTCATGGAGGAAATACGTTCCGCCGTCGTTTCGGACGCGGAAGAATTTGAAAAGGAAATCAGCTTTACAGGAAGAATGGTGCGCAAGCTGATGAGCCTGCTCCGGGAGTATTACGCGGCAATGGTGGAAGCCAAGGCAAGAAGGCGCGTTTTGGACTTTGTAGACCTCGAGCACATGGCGGTCAATTTGCTTGTGCAAAGGAAAGAACCTTTACATGAAGGCACCGCCCTGTCGCCATCATCGGACTACCTGAACGCCTACTGCAAGACCGACACGGCGCTGGCACTGACGCAGCAGTACGATGAAATCATGCTCGACGAATACCAGGACACCAACCACCAACGCGGTGCAGAGCCTGATCTTCTCGGCGGTGGCGCGCAATCCTGAGAATGAGGATCCAAGGGCACTGACCGACGGCGTGAATATGTTCATGGTCGGCGATATGAAGCAGAGCATTTACCGCTTCCGCAAGGCGGTGCCGGAGCTGTTCATGGAGAAATTCAGCCGGTACACTCCCTATACCGACGAAGACACCAAGTATCCCGCGCTGATCACACTCGGCGCGAATTTCCGCAGCCGGAGCGAAGTGACCGGGGCGATCAACTTCATCTTCCGGCGCATCATGTCTCCCGCAATGGGCGGCGTGAAGTATGATGCGTCCCAGGAGCTGATCGCCCGGGCGGTCTATCCCGAATCGGATGAAATGACCGCCGAGCTGCATTTTCTCAGCCGACCGAAAGGGTATGAGCTGGGCGCCACTAACTTTGAAGCCGAATACATCGCGTCACTCATTGAAAAAATGCTCTCCGAAGGTTTCAGAGTGACCGACAAATCGACAGGGGAGCTTCGTCCGGCGCGTTTCGGCGATTTCTGCATCCTCCGGCGCGGCATCAGCTCCCACGGGCGAAGCTACACCGACGCGCTGGAACGCGCGAAGCTACACCGACGCGCTGGAACGCAGGGGCATTCCCTCGTGGATTTCGACCGAGGGAGGGCTTCTGGACACCGACGAAGCCAACGTCATTCTCTCCTTCCTGAGGGTGATCAGCAATCCTCTGCTCGATATCCCGCTCATGTGCGTGATGATGTCGCCGATTTTCGGTTTCTCACCCGACGAAATGGCGCGGATAAGGCTGAAAGAACGTTCCGCGCCGCTGTACGGCGCGGTCATGTCGATGGCGAAGGACGGCGACGAAAAGTGCGCCTCTTTCCTTGGAAGCATGGATCATTATCGGCTGCTTGCCGCCACACAGCCCGCCGACAGGCTGATGGAGGAGATCTGCTACTCCACCGGCTATCTCGCGGCGGCGGGCGCCATGCCGAACGGCGACATCCGCACGGCGAATATCCGCCTGCTCTGCGAATTTGCCGCCAGATGCGAAGGCTCCGGCTCCTTCGGCGTGGGCGCGTTCATCTCCACGGTGGACAGAATGCTCGAGCAGGGCGAAGACCTGCCCGGCGCTGTCTCGGTGACGGAGAATTCGGACGTGGTGCGCATCATGACCATCCACAAATCCAAGGGGCTGGAATTTCCGGTCTGCATCGTGGCGGGACTCGGCTCGCTCTTCCAGAAGGACGGCAAAGGGGGAGAGGTCATCACCCACAACGATCTCGGCATCGGCATGAAGATGAAGGAAGACGGCGTGTTGTACGATACCCAGATACGAAGGGCGATTATCGGGCGCTCGTGCACCGAGAATCTCAGCGAGGAAATGCGCATACTGTATGTGGCGCTGACCCGCGCCAAAGAGAAGCTCATTATGGTGGCGACTCCGATCTCGGTCAGATCCTGCGTCAACGACGCGGCGATTGCCGTCTATCATGCCGAAGAGAACGGACAGATTCCGCCGTTTGCCGTGTCGCAGGGCCATTCCTTCGCCGCGTGGCTGGCGATGGCAGCCATCCAGCATACCGACTGCGGCTGTCTGCGGGAATTATCCACCCTCTGCGTCGAACCCCTTCCCGCGCCGGGCTGCAGGCTGAAAGCCGTGATCTACGACGCGGACTCCGCAACCGAAGAGGAAGCGCAGCCTGAGACAGAATCAGTGGAAACGCCTCAGACGGAGGACTCCCGGTCGGATGAAGCACTGATGGCAGCCATCAGGGAACGGCTTTCCTTTCAATACCCCTACGGTCATCTGACCGGCGTACCCACCAAGGTAACCGCCTCCGAGCTGACCAAGCGGGAGCACTCGGGCGATTCCATCAACCTCGTGCGTCCCTCCTTCATGATGAGCGGCGGACTGACGCCCACCGAGAGGGGCAAGGCGCTGCATAAATACATGGAATTTGCCAATTTCCGCGCCGCGGCGGAATCCCCGGAGCAGGAGCTCAAACGCCTGCAGCAGTACGGCTTTCTCACCGAAACCGAGGCCAACGCCGTGGACACCGCGAAGATAACGGCATTCTTTACCCGGATGAAGCCCATGCTCTCCACAGCGGAGGAGATACTCCGCGAGCGGGAATTTTCCGTGATTCTGGACAGGGAGCACACGTCGGTTGTCACCGAATGCGACATAGGCGGTGAACCCATCGTGCTGGAAGGCGAATGTGACTGCGTGCTTGTCTATCCCGACGGCGCTGTGATTCTCGACTACAAGACCGACCGCATTTCCGACCCCGAAAAGCTGACGGAGCACTACGGCACGCAGCTCCGGCTATACCGGTACGCGATGGAACTGGTGCTTGAAAAGCCCGTCAAGGGCATTTATCTGTATTCCTTCTATCTTGATCAGCTCATCGAGGTAAAATAATCAATAGACACAGGTGATATACTATGTATAAGGATTTTGACGAATTAAGAAGCGAGTGCTTAAAGTGCACGAAATGCGGGCTTTGCCAAGGGCGGCACAACGTCGTGTTCGGCGTGGGCAATCCGAAAGCCAAGGTGCTTTTTGTGGGCGAAGGCCCCGGCGAGAACCGCGAACGCAACATTTATATCGCCAACATCGTCAAATGCCGCCCGCCGCAGAACCGCGATCCGCTTCCGGAGGAACAGGAAGCCTGCATCGACTGGCTGCGCAACCAGTTTGCCATCATGCGCCCGAAGATCATTGTCTGTCTCGGGCGGATCGCAGGCATGAAGCTGATGGACCCGAATATGAAGATCACCCGTCAGCACGGTCAGTTCGTGGACAAAAAAGGCACCCTGATGATGGCGACACTTCACCCGGCGGCGCTGCTGCGCAATCCCAACCAGAAGCCCGACGCGTTCAACGACTTTCTGCTCCTGCGGGATAAAATCATGGAAGTCTGCCCGGAGACATACGATATGTAAATGCTTAAAAACCGCAGTCGTCTTGATGGCGTCTGCGGCTGTTGTTTATTCTGAGGGAATAGTCTCCGGCTTAGGCTCGACCAGCAGGGGCTTTTCCTCCGAAATCTCCTTGAGAAATGTGACGTATCTCGTCACCCGGACGCCGTTGGCTGTTTCGTTGACCGTGCGTTCGCTGCTGACGACTTCAATGTGATCCGCCTTATCTATCCTTCTTTGCAGTTCTTTTTCCGCCTGCGTAGTGCATTCCTCAGGGGTGAATTGCTTTTCTGTGTAACAAAGCTCATGCCATTGCTCCCTTCGGATGGTGATCGGGAAATCAAATCCCAAGAGAGTAAGCTGATATTCCTCATAGGTTCTCCGAAAATTGCCCTGGGGCAGCGAGCCGAAAAGAGGTATCTCCAGTCCGAATGCCATTAGGCGGTTGATGTTGACGGTATGCCCGGTTGGTTCGGTCACTATCTGTTCGTAATCCACCGTCTCGGAGAATGTACTGTCCACCAGAGCCATCACCTCGCCTTTGGCATGTACCATAACAATGCTTTCTTCGAGAGAATCGAACACGCCGCTGATTAATACATCTCCGGGAACCACAATATCTCCCTCTTTGACAAAAATCGTTCCCTGTGAAGCGGTGACCGAGACAATCTGCCCGCTTTCCTTCGCAATGAGATTGCAGGGTTCATGTTCGTCGACATGCTTTCTCACCGGAACGGATGCGCTCAGCTGTACCCTGGCCCAGCATCCCATCCGGGAGACGGTGATCATGTCAAATTTTGGAAGCTTTTCCTCGAGATTTTTTTCCGTCGTCTTTCCGTCAATGGAAGAGCAAAGCACCCCGACCCGTATTCCCTCGTCATACAGAGCATCACTTACGCTGACGGCGTACTGCTGAGGGAGGTTCTGCACATCCACCGACCAAACAAAGAGCGAGAGAAACCAAAGCATTGCCACAAACAGTACGAAGCCCGTCGCAAAGCCCCATCTGTCGCGGTATTTTTCGACACGGTAAGCAAGTCCGTAATGAGAAATGACCACCAGTTGTACGCCGGTTTTTTGTGCGACGGAGCATAGCGCGGGAAATTCCTTGGCGGAACCGAAGGCGAATGTCCGACCATCCTTCTGATTGACGTTGAATACATTCAGCCACCGCCTGGACGCAATATTAAGAAAACGCTCGGGGGAGCTTCCTGTCATTTCAAAGCAGATGGTTTTTTTAAATATTCCTGGCATAACAAATCCTTCCTTTATGTAAAGCTGACAGAACAAATACTGCCGCATATCACGACGGAATTCTCGATCATCCTGCAAAGGCTCAGACCGCAGCCTTCAATCATCACGTTTCTGGAGCAGGTCATTACAATAATTCTGGTGTCACTGTAATCGCATATGCCTTTACATCCTTCTATGAGCAGACCTTTTCCCATTTCGATGGTAATTCTGCACTCTCCGCGGCTGAAATTCGGCGAAGCATTCATCAGCTTTCTCAGAAATCTGTCGGAAAGCGAGTTGTCGTAGTCTTTCATGGCGTTCACTCCCGTTGATTCATAGGTATGCTTTAGCTGACGAAAATATCACGTTATTTTTTTTTGCGAAATTACATATCATTTCCCGAAAGGGTGAATCGTATGAGAAGCATCAGACACGGGACGGATAATATAATGGTTGCGCTCTTGGCTGCTGCCGCATCTGCGGCGGTCTTTGCCTTGCTGATGATGTATTCCGGAGATACAGCCGGTGCCGTTCGAAGGGGGATTACGCTTTGTGTGACAAGCGTTGTCCCGTCGCTTTTTCCTATGCTGTTTTTTTCACAGTACGTCGTCAAAAGCGGTGCAGCCGAGATGGCAGGCAGCTTGCTCCGGAAGCCGACGGGTCTGCTCTTCGGACTGCCGGGTGTTTGCGGTGTTGCGCTGCTGACGGCATTTGTGGGAGGCTATCCCGCCGGAGCACGAGCGGCGGAAACCCTGGTCGACGAAGGAAAGATCACACGCCGGGAAGGGGAGAGACTGGCGGATATTGCATTCTGTGCAGGTCCCGGATTTGCGATAGGGATGATCGGAGCGTCAGTTTACAAAAATAAATCTGTCGGGCTGTTGATATTGACAGCACAGGCGTTTTCATGTATAATAATTGGAATAGGCAGCAGATTTTTGGCGGGAAGCCATTCCGCTTCGTCAAAATTTCAGAAGCATGCAGACCATATTGTCCGCAATCCGGACGCGTTTGTGCAATCGGCAGCCGATACCGCTGCGACGATGCTGCATATGTGCAGCTTTATTATTCTTTTTCAGGTTATCACGGCTTTGCTGAGTTCGACCGGAATCAACGACCTGATCGGTAGGCTGACGGGGCTTGTCGGTTTGGGCGATTTCGGTAAGATACTGCTTCCCTGTACCGTTGAGGTGACCGCCGGAAGCATGCTTTCGGCGAATGCCGGCATTCCATTTACTGCGTTTGTCGCGGGTTTTGGAGGGCTGTCGGTGCATTTTCAGAATTTTGCCATATGCCGCACCATCCGACCAAGAAAAGCGGTTTACTTTTTCACCCGCATCATTCAGGGCGTACTGTGCAGCCTTTTCGTTTCATTGTCGCTGCGGCTGCCTTGTTTTTCCTCGGTGACTTTGCCTGCGTCAGGCCGGGTGATCGGAGGCGTACCCGCCGATTTTTCCCACGTATCCACCGGCTTCGGCTGTGTCATGCTCGTGATGTGTCTGATGAGCGTGATCTGCCTGCCATCCCGAAAGGAGAGAAGTCTATTATGAATCTGAGCAAGTATTACGGAAAAAACATCATTCCATCATGTAAATATTGCCTTCATTATATTGACAACCCGTTGGAACCGGGTACAATGATATGTGAAAAGGGCAAAAAAACCGAAAACTGCGCCACCTGCGGCGCGTTCCGTTATGAGCCTACGCTCCGGGAACCCAAAGAGCAGCCGTTATTGGCTGATTTTAATCCGGAGGATTTTAAAATATAACAATTTTCCGCATTTGCGGCAGAAGTTATACTGTCTGATATTTCAACAAAAAGGATGTTTCAAAAATTATGAAGCTGATACTTGCATCTGGCTCCCCGAGACGGCGGGAACTGCTGAATATGACCGGGCTGAAATTTGAAGTCGTCACGAGCGACGCGGACGAAAGCATTCCGGAGGATACCGATCCGGGCCTCGCCGCGCTGATTCTCAGCGAAAGAAAGGCGCTTGCTGTTGCCGCCACGGAGAAGGGCAAAGGCAATGTGGTGATAGGGGCAGATACCATCGTCAGTCTCAACGGGAAGAAATTCGGCAAGCCAAAAGACGCGGACGACGCCTTCCGGATGCTTTCGGAGCTGTCCGACAGGACGCACACGGTTTATACAGGCGTTGCCATCGTCAACAGCGACCTCACGGTGAACAAATTCGTGGAAGCCACCGAGGTGCATTTTTATCCTCTGAGTGACAGCCAGATCAGAGATTACATCGCCACAGGCGAGTACCGCGACAAAGCTGGCGGCTACGCTATTCAAGGCGGCGGCGCTGTATTTGTCAGCGGGATCATCGGCGATTACTACAACGTCATGGGGCTTCCCATCGGCAGACTCATGCAGGAAATGAGCAAAATACATTGACGAAGGACAGTGAAGAACATGAAAATCAAGGACATCATCAAGGAAAACCAGGCGATCTTCTCGTGCGAGATATTCCCGCCGAAAAGCTACATGAATATTGACAAGACCAAGGCAGTCGCCAAGGCGATCTGCGACCTGAACCCCGATTTTGTGAGCGTGACCTACGGCGCAGGCGGCGGCACGTCGCAGCAGACGGTGGAGATCGCACGCTACATCAACGACACGGGCAACACCGCGCTCGCCCATCTCACCTGCGCTTCTTCCAACCGTACCGAGGTTGCAGAAGCAATAGAAAAGCTCAAAGCATACGGCATTGAGAATATTCTCGCCCTGCGAGGGGACATTTTAGAGGAAAACAGGGACAAGCCGAGGGATTTCACCTACGCCAGCGAGCTTGTCACCGAGATCAAGCGCCACGGCGATTTCTGCATCGGCGCGGCCTGCTACCCCGAGGGACATGTGGAATGTGAGAGCATGGAGCGCGATCTCGACAATCTGAAAGCCAAGGTAGACTGTGGCGTGGACTTTCTCACCACGCAGATGTTCTTTGACAACACCGCCTTCTACAGCTTCATGTTCCGAGCACTGAAAAAGAACATCAACGTCCCCATTATTGCCGGCATCATGCCGATGACCAACTCCGCGCAGATTGTGCGGAGCTGCAAGCTGTCGGGAGCAACGCTCCCCACGCGGTTCCGCAGAATCGCCGACAAATTCGGCGATAACCCCGAGGCGATGAAGCAGGCGGGCATCGCGTATGCCACCGAACAGATCATCGACCTGATCGCCAACGGCGTCAGGGGCATACATCTCTACACCATGAACAAGCCGGACGTCGCCGAAAAGATCATGTCCAATCTTTCCTGCATCGTGGGAGCCGACAGAATATGCATGAAATAACTTCCGACAAATGGTATTCCGGCGCGGACATCAATGAAGTGCTCCGTTATGCCGGCGTGCGCAGTGCCGAAGGCTGTTCGGAGGCGATACTGTCCGACGCGGTCAGAGCGGTGGAACAGGTGGGCGCAGCGGCGCAGCCCAAGGTCATTTCACGCGAATGCAGTCTGGCTATCGCGGGAAACGTGTGCAACATTGACGGTCTGGCATTTGAAAGCCGGTCACTGGCGACGCATCTTGCGGGATGCGACAGAGCGCTGCTCTTTGCCGCAACCCTCGGCAGCGGCGTGGATTTGCTGATCGGCAGGTATTCGGCAGTGAAAATGAGTTATGCCGTTCTGCTGCAGGGCGCGGCGGCGGCCCTGATCGAGCTCTACTGCGACAGCGAATGCGCCTTGCTGGAGGTCAGATACGCAGAGGAAGGATGCTGTCTGCTGCCGCGGTTCAGCCCCGGCTACGGCGACTTCCCGCTTACCTGTCAGAACGCGCTGACAGAGCACCTTGCCGCTTACAAATACACCGGCATTGCCGTCAGCGCAGGGGGACAGATGACCCCGATGAAGTCGGTCACGGCGGTGATTGGCATTTCCCGCACACGCAGGAGTACAAGCGGAAGCTGCGCCAGCGGCAAATGTGCCGGATGTCCCAATGTCAATTGTCTGTTCAGACGGGTATAAATAATCTCAATACAATACGGGTGAAGGATCTATGAAGAAAATAACCGAGCTGCTCGGAAAAAGAATACTGTTTTTTGACGGCGCCATGGGCACCATGCTGCAAGGAAGCGGCCTGAAAGCCGGAGAATTGCCCGAACTGCTGAATATCACCAATCCGGCGCTGATCACGTCCATTCACAAAAAATACTACGACTGCGGCTGCAATATCGCCACCGTCAACACCTTCGGCGCGAACGCCTGCAAGCTGAAGGACAGCGGCTATACGCCCGAAGAGGTGATTACCGCCGCTATTAACTGCGCAAAAGCGGCGAGGGAGCAGTCGGAAAACACCGACGAAAAATTCATCGCCATGGATATGGGGCCGATCGGCAGACTCATCGAGCCGATGGGCGACCTCGGCTTTGACGAAGCCTACGGACTCTTTTCGGAAATGGCTTCCTGCGGCGAAAAAGCCGGCGCGGATCTCATTCTGATCGAAACCATGGGGGCAACCTATGAGGTCAAGGCGGCGGTGCTCGCAGCGAAGGAAAACACCTCTCTGCCCATCTTTGTCACCTGTGCCTTCGACGCGTCCGGCAAGACCTTCACGGGCGCAGACTGCGAAGCGGTCGCCGCACTGCTGGAAGGACTGCGCGTGGACGCATACGGACTCAACTGCGGACTGGGCCCCGACGAGCTTTACCCCGTGATCAGCCGATTCTCCGCCATTTCGTCACTCCCGCTGATATTCAATCCCAACGCGGGACTTCCAAAGCAGAAGGACGGCGCAACGTATTTTGACGTTGACCCGCAGGCCTTCGCCGCTTCCATGCAGAGGGCTGCGGAACTGGGTCTGAGCGTGATGGGCGGCTGCTGCGGCACCACTCCCGCGCACATGAGCGAAATGATCGGGCTCTGCCGGGAACTCCCCGCGAGGCAGGCGGCCGACAAGGGGATTACCTTTGTGTCGTCCTACACGCACGCCGTAAGAATCGGTGAAGAGCCGCTGATCGTCGGCGAGCGCATCAACCCCACGGGAAAAAAGCGCTTCAAGGAAGCCCTGAAAAACGACGAAATCTCCTATATTCTCGGCGAAGGCATCGCTCAGCAGGACGCTGGCGCGCAGATTCTCGACGTCAACGTGGGCATGCCCGGGATCGACGAGCCTGCCATGCTGGTCAAGGCGGTCACTCGGTTGCAGGGAGTTATCGACCTTCCGCTCCAGATAGACACCTCCAACATGGCGGCCATGGAGCAGGCTCTCCGCCGCTACAACGGCAAGCCGCTCATCAACTCGGTCAGCGGCAAGGAGGAATCCATGCGGGCGGTGTTCCCGTTGGTGAGCAAATACGGCGGAACGGTCGTTGGCCTTGCGCTTGACGACAGCGGTATTCCGGCGACTGCAGAGGGACGTGTTGCCATTGCACGTAAAATAATCGAAACCGCAGCCGAATACGGCATCAGCCGCAAGGATATAATAATAGACGGATTGACGCTTACCGTCAGCGCGGAAGCCGAATCCGCCAACGTAACCCTCGAAACGCTCCGCAGGGTCAAGAAGGAACTGGGCGTCTGCACCACGCTCGGCGTTTCCAATATTTCCTTCGGTCTGCCCAAGCGGGAGATCATCAACGCTGTCTTTTACACCTGCGCCCTTGACGCGGGACTGGACTGCGCCATCATCAATCCGAAATCGGAAGCCATGATGAACGCCTACTATTCCTACCGCGCTCTTTGCGGGTACGACGCGGCATGCGGCGACTATATCTCCCGATACAGCGCCATGACCGAAACTTCTGCACAAAAGCCCACCGAAACGATGAGCCTCAAGTCCGCCATTGTCGCCGGGCTGGGCGACACAGCGGCATCCATTGTCAGGGAAAAACTCACTTCCGGCAGTATGACCGACCCGATGGAGATAATCAAAGACGAGCTGATTCCTGCGCTGAATGAAGTAGGGGACGGCTTTGAGAAGGGAACGGTCTTCCTTCCACAGCTGCTCATGAGTGCGGAAGCAGCGAAAGCGTCCTTTGAGGTGCTCAAGGAGCAGCTGGCAGGTTCCGGCTCGGATGAAAAGATCGGAAGAGTCATTCTTGCCACCGTCAAGGACGACATCCACGACATCGGCAAGAATATCGTCAAGGTGCTGCTGGAAAACTACCGTTTCGATGTGCTCGACCTCGGCAGGGATGTTCCCGCCGAGACGGTGCTGGAAAATGTCAGGAAGCACAACATCAAGGCTGTCGGCCTGAGCGCGCTGATGACAACCACCGTGGTGCGCATGGAGGAAACCATCAGACTGCTGCGCAAGGAAGCGCCCGATGTGAAGATATTTGTGGGCGGTGCGGTTCTCACCGAGGATTACGCGATGCAGATCGGAGCCGACGCCTATTGCCGCGATGCAATGGCTTCGGTGCGCTACTGTCAGAAAATTTTCGGATGTGAGTGATATTTTCTTATTTGAAATATGTATTTTACATATTATAAACAATTATCACTTTTTGTTCACACAATCATAACATACCATATTTATAATATAAAATATATATTTGTGTGGAGTGTGAGATAAGTGGAAACGATCAAGCTGGTTACAGGGATTACAATTCTTGTCATAGGTCTTGCCATCTGCATGCTGATGGTATGCGCCAGATTCTTTCATATCAGCAAGCCCTCATTTTTAATTGATAATATACCCGAGATCGCCATTCTCACTGTCGTTTCAATGCTGATGGGCGTAGTTCTGATTGTTTCGTAAATCAACTGAATTTCTTCCAAAATACTTGCGGCACCTGTTCTTGGCGGCAGGTACCGCTTTTTGTCTTTTTTTGTCTGAATGACGGGATAAATATTTGCTTAATATTATTGAATTGCCCGCAACATTGTGTTATAATGACAAAGTATAATTCATTTGTTCCTTCAAATAATATTATCGGCTGTGAACGCATTATATATGAAGGACGATGGATTTATGTCAGAGGAAATCAGAATAAAGGGCAGCGGCGAAAAAAACGACGCCGAAAACGAGCTTTCTGCGGGAGAGGGCTTTTCTAAAGACGAACTCAGTCAGATAGAACAGACTGCCACCATTACTTCCGCCAGAGGAAAGCATATCATTCACTGTCTGTCCATCATCGGGCAGGTGGAGGGACATCAGGAACTCCCGTCGCCCGCCAAGACGACGAAATATGAGCATATTATGCCTCAGCTTGTCGCCGTGGAGGAAGCCGAGGACATCGAGGGACTTATCATTCTGCTCAATACCGTCGGAGGCGATGTGGAAGCGGGTCTTGCTCTGTCCGAACTGATCGCAGGCATGAAAACGCCCACGGTTTCGCTTGTTCTGGGCGGAGGACATTCCATAGGTGTGCCGCTGGCGGTTTCCGCGAAACGCTCCTTTATCGTGCCGTCGGCCACCATGACCATTCATCCCGTCAGAATGAGCGGTCTTGTGCTGGGAGTGCCGCAGACGATGACTTATTTTGAAAAAATGCAGGAGCGCATCAGCCGTTTTGTGGAGGCGAATTCAGGCATGACCGCAGAGAGATTCAACGAACTTTCACGCAGAACGGGAGAGCTTGTGATGGATATCGGCACCGTACTGGACGGCGACCAGGCGGTAAAGGAAGGTCTGATCGACGAGCTCGGTTCGCTCAGCAGCGCGATTTCTTCCCTTTACTCGATGATCGAGTCGGTCAGCCAATGATTTGACGTTTTTTGCAGAGAAACCGGAGATTTGCTTTACGCTGTCTCTGGTTTACATAAAAGAAACAACTAAGAAAGAGGTACATAATCTATGAGCATCTTGGAAGCCATTATTCAGGGCATCGTGCAGGGATTGACCGAGTTCCTGCCGGTATCGAGCAGCGGGCATCTTTCGCTTGTGCAGCACATTCTTCCCTCCACATCGGGCGGTAACAACGACGTGGGCAATCAGGCGTTCTCGCTCTTTCTGCACTTCGGCACATTGTTGGCGGTTTTTATCGTCTACCGTGAGATCATCTGGAAAATGATTCTGGAATTTTTCAGCATGTGCAAGGAATTATTCACCGGTAAATTTGTCTGGAAGCTCGACCGTATGAACAAGGAACGCAGAATGGTTGTTTTTGTGGTGGTCGCTTCGGCTTTTGCCATTCTTCTTTTCCTGCCCGTGCTGGGATGGATGGGACTGGAAACCGGCGGCGAGCCTGTCAAGAAGTTCTCCGATCTCGCCGAGTATTTTTCCAACGACAACAGCATTATGGCGGAGGGCATTTTCTTTACCTTCACAGGCATACTGATCCTGCTGGCCACTGTGTTTGAATACCGTATCGGGAATTCGCCTAAGAACGAGGAAGACGTCATCACCATGAGAAACGCCTGCGCGATGGGCATCGGACAGTGCATTGCCGCCATGCCGGGCATCAGCCGCTCCGGCACAACCACCACCGTGGGTATGCTGACCGGCGCAGAAAAGAACACCGCCCTCGAATTCTCGTTTATCATGGGCATTCCCGCCGTTCTTGCGGCCAATCTGCTTGAAGTAAAAGACACCGACTGGTCAACTGTCAGCGGTTCCACTGTCGCTGCCATTATCGTAGGCGTGATCGTTTCTGCGGTCGTGGGTGTTCTTGCCATTAAATTCCTCAAGTGGATTGTCTCCAATGACAAGTTCCATTATTTTGGCTATTATTGCCTGGTTTTGGGAATAGCGGTGATCATCATCGCCAGCATTGAGCGCGTTCTCGGAACCACATTTTCTTTCGGCAAATGATTTCCGACCTATAAGCGAGCGGGAAGACTGTCCGTCAATCTGCGCGGCGCAGTATTCCCGCTCGTGTTTATAGGCTTTATTTAGTTTTATCATTCTATTTCCAGTCAATTGATTATGAGGTACAGATACTAATATGTCAGAAAACACAGGCAACAAAAAAATGAAACCTCCGTCTTTGAAAAAAAAGCCGGGTCAAAGAAAAATATCCAGGCGTTCTTCCGGAACAAAGGGGTCAGGCGTTAATCTAAAGAAGAAAAAAATCAGAAAAGGCTTGATTGAGGAAAATTCTCCGGGCGAGCAGATTAAAATTGAAGATATTATGGATGAGTCAGCCGATGACAACGCTGCGCCGGCTCCAAAGCCGAAAAAGCACAACCATGCACCCTCTGACAGTGAGCAAAAACCGCAGGAGCCTGCTTTCAGTGAGGAAAATAACGGTGATGATACCGCCGCTGCATTTAATTCGGATATCGGCGGACAGATTAGCTGGAGAAAACAGGCAAGCTCTATAGGCGTTTGGATGTTTTCGGTGATCATGCTTGCTCTGACGTTTTTTCCCGGGGAAAGTCTGTGGAATTTGCTTCACCGTCTGATTCTCGGCGTGCTGGGATTCAAAGCGTTTCTCTGGGCAGGGCTTCTGATATTTTTCGGTTATCTGCTGACCAAGCAGATCAAAGAGGATGAAATACTTAATATTCTCCGTCCCACAGCCGGAATCATACTGATCTCGGATGTGCTCGGATATATACTCATACAGTCCGACAGTTATCGCAGCGTTTACAATGAACTATCGTTCAGTTATGGTCAGCTGTTGCTGCAGATGCTGAGCGACGGCGAAAAGGTCGGCGGTTCGGGACTGCTGGCGGGTGTTATAGGCGAGATATTTATCTTTATTGCCGGAAAAACCGGCGGCGCGATCATTGCGGTCATACTGATGTCGGCACTGATCATGGTTCTCTCCAGAACAGGTCCGATGGAATTATTCAATCACACCAAACGCATTATCAAGAATCTGTTTGACCCGGAGTTTTATAGGAAGCTGTTTGACGGCGAGACAGTGATCAGAACGGTGTTTGATACATCCGAATTCTTTGAAGACGAAGACGATCATGACGTTGAGGTTTCCGTGGAAGACAAACCGGAAGTTACGGAACTTTCTGCTGCTGACGAAGAAGCTGCGGAAGCAGGCATTTCGGATGAAGACAGTGCAGGAGAGAGCCTCAGCGAAATAGTAAGGGCTGTTTCACTGAAAAAGAAAAAGAAGAAGCTCACCAAAGCCGAGCAGATACAGGCGGAAAGCGAAGAGTTCACAAAGCAGGTGGAATCGGGCGCTGCCCCTTCCGAAGCAGCAGACGAAAAGGAATACAAATATCCCACCGTCCGACTGCTGATCCCACCCAAAAACACCAATTCCGCCAACGACATCCAGGAGCTGACCGAGACAGCCGAGAAGCTGATCAAGACGCTCGACGAATACGGGGTGAAGGCATCCATCTCAGACATCAGCCGCGGTCCGACCGTCACACGCTATGAGATTAAACCTGCACCCGGTGTCAAGATCAACAAAATCACTAATCTGTCCAACGACATTGCCCTGCGTCTTGCGGCGCAGTCGATCAGAATAGAGGCTCCGATTCCCGGCAAAGCGGCGGTGGGCATCGAGATACCCAACCAGAACAAGCAGATGGTGCGCATCCGGGAGATCATTGGTTCCAAGGAATTTGAAGAAGCCAAAGGCTCCCTCACGGTGGTTCTGGGCAAGGACATCGAAGGCAACATCGTGCTCTGCGACCTTACCAAAATGCCGCATCTGCTCATCGCGGGCTCTACCGGTTCGGGTAAATCGGTCTGCGTCAATTCCATGCTGATCAGCCTTCTCTACAAATACTCCCCCGAAGACGTGCGCATGGTGCTGATCGACCCCAAGTCGGTTGAATTCGACATGTACAACGGCATACCGCACCTGCTGGTGCCGGTCGTCTGCGAGCCCAAGAAAGCCGCCGGTGCGCTGCAATGGGCAGTCAGCGAAATGCTCAAGCGCTACACCATGCTCAAGGAACGCAGCGTCAGAAACATCGACGGTTACAACCGTCTGGCGGAAGAGACAAAGGAATTCGACAAGCTCTGCCGTATTGTCATTGTCATTGACGAAATGGCGGATCTGATGATCGCTTCCCCGAAGGAAGTGGAAGATGCGATTGCACGACTGGCTGCTATGGCGCGAGCAGCCGGCATGTACATGGTGCTTGCCACGCAGCGTCCTTCCGTCGACGTTATCACGGGCACCATCAAGAACAACATCCCCAGCCGAATCGCGCTGGCGGTATCGTCGCAGGTTGACTCGAGAACCATTCTCGACGAAGGCGGCGCGGAAAACCTCATCGGCTACGGCGATATGCTCTATCATCCGATGGGTTCGAGCAAGCACATCCGAGTACAGGGATGTTTTGTGGACGACGCCGAGGTGGACAGAGTCATCCGGTTCGTCAAGCAGAACGGGCTTGCGGAATATGACGACACCATCGCCGACGAGATCGAACGCAATTCGCTCGATGGTTCGGGTGACAGCTCCGCCGAATTCGAGGGCAAGGACGAATTCTTTGAAAAGGCGGTCGAGGTGGTCACCGAAGCGGGACAGGCGTCCACATCCATGCTCCAGCGGCGTCTGGGCGTGGGCTACGCACGCGCCGGAAGGATCATTGACCAGCTCGAAGAGCACGGCATCATCGGCCCGCATGAAGGCTCCAAACCGAGAGCCGTACTTATCACGAGAACACAGTGGATGGAAATGACCATGAGCCGCACGCATTCCGGTAAGAACGATCCGCTGATTCGCAACAACAGCGAATTTGCCGCCCAGACGCTTGACGCGGGTCATGAGGAAATCGCCGCCCGTCAGTCGGAATTCTTCAACGCCGAAACCGAGGACTTCTTCGACGAGGAAGAAGAGGAGTATGCCGAGCAGATTGCTTCCGTTCCCGAAGCAGACAATGCCCCGCAAGACGTCCAAGAGGAATCCGACGGTGACGAAGCGGATGATCCGGATAAATCAGACGAGAACTCTGATGAAGCGGAAGCAGAGAACGATGCCGCTGCGGCAAAAGACGACGGCGTCATTGATGTGGAATTTGAAGAGGTCGTGCCAAATGAGAAGGACGGACAGCTGTCCGAATCCTCCGCTGCCGCGCCAAAAGACATCAGGCAGTATATTCTTGAAAAAAAAGCGGCACGATTAAAGGAACTGGAAGCCAGCCGTGCGGAAGAAAACATGCCTGTCAGCCATGATGAGCCGCAAATGGAACAGGTACAGCAGAAGCCCAAGAAGCCGAAGGAATCACCTG
The DNA here is from genome assembly GCA_900317765.1 of uncultured Eubacteriales bacterium. GTDB lineage: Bacteria > Bacillota > Clostridia > Oscillospirales > Acutalibacteraceae > RUG762. The sequence goes on from ONID01000022.1 coordinate 22,135, forward strand.
TCGGTTCTCCTGTTTCCAAAAAGGAGAAGCCTGCCAAGCCGTCATCCTCGCCGAGGGATTTTTCGGTATTTTTCGACGATGAACCGGATGAAATGGATGACTTCTTTAATTTCTCGCGGTCGGTCAAAAAAGAAAGTACCGAGTGGGAACCCCTTCGGAGACCCAAACCTTCAGCGAAGGAGGATATTCCTCCGTGGGAGGAACTGCCACAGCCGGACATTTCGGAAATTGCCACGGAATACGGCGATGATATGAAACCTTTTTCCGATGCGACTGATGTTCCGCCGTGGGATGAGCAGGCTGTTCCCTCTGTTTCCGAAATCATTCCGGAATACGTGAGTAACGATCGTCATAGTGAATTGCCGGAGCGGGAAACCAAAACCCTTCCGGAAAAGAAAGAAAACACATACAGAAGCGATGCAGGTTCCGCTGACGACGACGATGACGATCTGTTTGACGATGTAATGTCGTCTCCGTGGATCAAGAAACTATAATGAAGGGGCTGGGATTTTGGCATTCTTACCCGTTTCAGCACAAGAGATCAGAGAATTAGGCTGGGATTTTGTGGATTTCGTCTACGTTTCGGGCGACGCCTACGTGGATCACCCGAGCTTCGGCGTGGCGATTATTTCCCGTATTCTTGAAGCAAAGGGTTATCGGGTGGCTGTTCTTGCTCAGCCCGATGTAAAAAATCCCGATGATTTTATGCAGTTCGGAAAGCCGCGTCTCGGCTTTCTGGTGACGGCAGGCAATATCGACTCAATGGTAGCCCATTACACCGCCGCCAAAAAGAAGCGCAGTGAGGACGCGTTCAGTCCCGGCGGTCGTCCGGGCAAACGCCCTGACCGTGCGACCATCGTCTACAGCAGGCTTTGCCGCCAGGCATACCCGGACGTTCCGATCATTATCGGCGGTCTGGAAGCCTCGCTGCGACGCTTTGCCAATTACGATTACTGGGACGACGAAGTCAAGCCGTCTATTCTGATTGAATCAGGCGCGGATATTCTTTCGTTCGGCATGGGCGAATACTCCATGATGGAGATTGCGTCACGCCTTGCGGCGGGAGAGGATGTTTCCGCGATCACGGAAGTGAGAGGGACGTGCGTTGCCATTCCTGTGGAACGATATGTCCCGTCTTCGGTGGCGGAGTGTCCTTCCTATGAGCAGGTCTGCGCCTCCAAGAGGGAATACGCTGTTTCCTGCCGCATCGAGCAGGACGAACAGGACGCCGTGCATGGCAGGAAGATCATTCAGCGACACGGCGACGTGATTCTGGTGCAGAATCCCCCTATGCGTCCCATCTCCACGGAGGACTTCGACTGGGTGTATGAGCTGCCCTACGAACGCACCTATCATCCCATGTACGAGCCGCTGGGCGGCGTTCCGGCGATCAAGGAAGTCGAATTTTCCATCATCCATAACCGCGGCTGTTTCGGCGCCTGCGCCTTCTGCTCGCTGGCTTTCCATCAGGGGCGGCAGATCTCCACACGCAGCATTGAATCGGTGGTGCGGGAGGCGGAAATGCTGACCCACAAGCCGGGCTTCAAGGGCTACATCCACGATGTCGGAGGACCCACGGCAAACTTCCGTATCCACTCCTGCAAAAAGCAGGACAAGGCGGGAATGTGCCGCGGCGGAAAACGGTGCCTTGCGCCGCAGCCCTGTCCGGCGCTGCAGGTGGACCACAGCGAATTTCTGGAAATGCTGCGCAGGGTGCGCGCTGTGCCAAAAGTCAAAAAGGTATTCGTGCGCTCCGGCATCCGTTTTGACTACCTTATATTGGAAAAGGACCCGCAGGTCATGCGTGAGCTGATCGAATTCCATGTCAGCGGCCAGCTGAAGGTCGCCCCCGAGCACTGCTCGACGCAGGTGCTTGACCGCATGGGAAAGCCTCATTTTGAGGTCTACAGGAAATTCGCCAAGGAATTCTACGGCATCACCGAGGAGATAGGGAAGAAGCAGTTTCTCGTACCGTACCTCATGAGTTCCCATCCGGGAAGCACGGTCAACGACGCGATCGAACTGTCGCTTTTCCTGAAAAAGGAGCATCTGCATCCCGAGCAGGTGCAGGATTTTTATCCCACGCCTGGCACCATCTCCACCTGCATATTTTACACGGGACTCGACCCCTACACGCTGGAAAAGGTCTACGTCCCGCGCACACCGGAGGAAAAGGCGCTGCAAAGGGCGCTGCTGCAATACTTCCGTCCGGAGAATCACGATATAGTGGAGCAGGCACTCATCAGGGCGGGACGCACCGACCTGATAGGCAATTCTCCGTCCTGTCTGATACGTCCTTCCCAGAAATACCGACAGGCACAGGCAGCTTCCAGCAGTGCAAAAACGGGCAAGCCGCAGACAAGGAGCAGCGGCAAAAAGAGTCCCATACGCAGCATCAGCAAGAACAAAGGCAAAAAGAAAGGCAAGAAATAATGACATTTACCAAAAGCAAAAAACAGCTTCGCAGACTGATCAGCATCACTCTTTCGGTTTTCATCATTGCAACATCGGCATTGTTATGCGGATGTTCTGAGGAAGATGCGAACGCGTGGCTCAATGAACTGTTCGGGATGCTCAAATACGAGGTTTACGGAGACTCCATCGAAGGTGAGATCAAGCTGAAAATGCACGTCATCGACGTGGGACAGGGCGATGCGATCCTGATGCAGTGCGGAGAGAAAAACGTTTTGATCGATTGCGGTGAAAACGGAATGGGAGACACCGTTCTCGAATACCTCAACTGGGCAGGCGTTTCACACCTCGACTGGATCATTGGAACACATCCCCATTCCGATCACATTGGCGGTATGGATACGGTGATCAAGAGCAAGGACATTACCATTGACCACGTCATGATGCCGCAGACAGCAAAGGAAATCACACCCACCACGATGACCTACACCGAGGTGCTCACCGCCATCAAGAAAAAGAATTTGAAAATCACCCGACCTGTTCCGGGCACGGAATATGACCTGGACGGAGTCACAATGCTGGTGCTTTCTCCCGCAAAAAACGCGAAATATGAAGAACTGAACGATTATTCCATCGTGCTGAAATTCACTTACAAGAATGTTTCGGTCATTACCGGCGGAGACGCCTCCAGGAATATAGAGCAGCAGATCATTTCGCGTGATTACGATCTCAGCGCCGATATTTACAAGGTGTCCCACCACGGGGGAAGAGACGGCAATTCACAGGCTTATCTCGATGAGATAAACCCAAGATACGCGGTGATCTCGGTGGGGGAGGACAACAAATACGGTCATCCCAAGAGCGAAATCCTCAAAAGACTCAGCAAAATGAACTGCGAAGTTTACCGGACCGATCTTCACGGAAATATCGTTTTTGAATCGGACGGAAAGAATATTTCGGTTATTGTGGAAAAATAACCGAATGAAAAACAAAAAGGAGCGTTGAAAAAATGAGACATCTCACTGTTGACAGGATAGACGGCATATATGCCATCTGCGAAGACAAGGAACGCAAGATGTTTGCGATTCCGAAGGGAGAGCTTCCCGCCAATCTCCGCGAGGGAGATAAGATAGACATTGACAACGAGGGCGTAGTCTCCGTCAACGGAAAGGCGACCGAGGCATCCCGCGCCAATGTCAGACGCAAAGAGGACGAGTTGTTTGAAAACTGACGGAAATAAAATATTTTATGAGTTTTCCACAGGGCGGCAACGCTGTATTTTACGGCGCTGCCGCCTGTTTTCCACCGTTCCGGAAGAGGGAAGTTTCTTAATTAAAATCAATATATAGTAAAAAAACACTTGCAATTGCGCATATGTTGTGTTATAATATGCGGGAACCACCAAAAAAGCCCAATTATCGCAGCTGCAAAGACACCGCTGAATCTTGCATGCTGCCGCTTAATGCGAATGATTTCAGGAGTTGATAATTTTGCCGGATAATCCCGAATTTATTGTAAAGCGGAGCGGTCAGACCGTTAAATTCAACGCTGCCAAGATACGTGACGCTATCAGAAAAGCAGGAAACGCCGTTTCCGACGAGGAGATCACCGAAGAAAAGGTGCTTTCCCTCACCAATCAGGTGCTTGATAAAATCCCGCCGCACACCATACCGACGGTTGAGCAGGTGCAGGACATTGTGGAGGAAGTGCTGATCTCCAACGATCTTCCCAAGACCTCCAAGGCCTACATCCTCTACCGCGCCGAGCGCAGCAAGCTGCGCCAGACCGAGAAGGATCTCATGGATATTTTCAAATCCCTGACCTTCGTCGACGCAAAGGATTCCAACATCAAGCGCGAGAACGCCAACATCGACACCGACACCGCCATGGGCACCATGCTCAAATACGGTTCGGAGAGCGCAAAGTACTTCGTTGACAACAACATTCTCGACAAGGACATTGCCGACGCGCACAACGGCGGCGACATCCACATTCATGACAAAGACTTCTACCTGCTCACAGAGACCTGCTGCCAGATCGACCTGCTCAAGCTCTTCAAGGACGGTTTTTCCACCGGACACGGTCATCTGCGCGAGCCTATGAGCATCCAGAGCTATTCCGCCCTTGCCTGCATTGCGATTCAGGCCAACCAGAATGAAATGCACGGCGGTCAGTCGGTGCCCAATTTCGATTACTCCATGGCTCCCGGCGTCGCCAAGACCTTCATCAAGGAGTATTTCAAGGCGCTGGGCCTGTATCTGAAATACCGCTATGACGTTTCGGAGAGCGCCGTGGAGGAGTCGGTGACATATCTTGAAAAAGAAATGCCCCGCGACATCGTGCGCATTTCCAACAAGGACGGCATGGAGCAGCGTCTTCTGGCAATGAAAGCCGAAGGCAAGCTGCCGGAGATTATTTCTGCCTTCTCCGAGGACGATCTGAAAAAGCTCAACGACAGCGCCTTTGAGACCGCTCTGAGAGAGACCGATCATGCCACCTATCAGGCGATGGAGGGACTGATCCACAACCTCAACACCATGCATTCCAGAGCCGGTGCGCAGGTCCCGTTCAGTTCCATCAACTACGGCACCGACACCTCTCCCGAAGGCAGAATGGTTATGCGCAACCTGCTGCTGGCCACAGACGCGGGACTCGGCAACGGCGAGACGCCGATATTCCCCGTGCAGATCTTCAAGGTCAAGGAAGGCATCAACTTTAACAAGGAAGACCCCAACTACGACCTCTTCCGACTGAGCTGCAAGGTCAGCGCGAAGCGTCTTTTCCCGAATTTCAGCTTCCTGGACGCTCCCTTCAACCTGCAATACTACAAGCCCGGCGATTACAATACCGAAGTGGCTTACATGGGCTGCCGCACGAGAGTCATGGGCAACGTCCACGACCGTTCCCGCGAGATTACCTGCGGCAGAGGCAACCTCAGCTTCACGACCATCAACCTGCCCCGCATAGGCATTGAAGCCAAGGGCGACTGGAATCTCTTCTACAGCATGCTGGATTCGAGAATAGACCTGGTGTTCAAGCAGCTGCTTCACCGCTTCAGGATCCAGTGCTCCAAGAAGGTGCGCAATTATCCCTTCCTCATGGGACAGGGCGTCTGGATCGACAGCGACGATTTAGGCATCGACGATTCCGTCGCGGAAGTGCTCAAGCACGGCACGCTCAGCGTCGGCTTCATCGGACTTGCCGAAACGCTCAAGGCGATGACGGGCCAGCACCACGGCGAAAGCGAAGAGAGCTACCGGCTGGGTCTTGACATCATCAAGTACATGCGCGGACGCATGGACAGGAAATCCGCCGAGACAGGTCTGAACTTCACCCTCCTTGCCACTCCCGCCGAGGGACTCAGCGGACGCTTCGTTAAGATGGACGCCAAGAAATACGGCAGCATCGAGGGAGTCACCGACCGCGAATATTACACCAATTCCTTCCACATTCCGGTCTACCACAACATCTCCGCCTTCAAGAAGCTGCGTCTGGAAGCGCCCTTCCACGCCCTCTGCAACGCGGGACACATCAGCTACGTCGAGCTTGACGGCGACATGTGCAACAACATCGACGCCTTTGAAACGGTCATCAAGTACATGAAGGAAGTCGGGATCGGCTACGGCTCCATCAACCATCCGGTAGACCGCGATCCGATCTGCGGCTATACAGGCGTGATCGGCAACTGCTGCCCGAGATGCGGCAGGAAAAACGGCGAAGGCGTATCGGTGGAAAAGCTCAAGGAACTGAGAAAGAAATATCCCAATATGCCGCACTTTGTCGGTATAGACTAATTCTAATTCAAACAAAAAAACATACGGAGGTACAGATCATGAATACAAAGGCACCACAGAAGAAGACAACCGTCGGCGAGGGCGTTGGATTTGAGCGCATCCGCCGCATCACCGGCTATCTGGTAGGCACCGTCGACCGCTTCAACGACGCAAAACGCGCCGAGGAAAGCGACAGAGTCAAGCACAGCCTTTCCAAGAATGACAAATAATCGGCCACTGTTCAATTAGCGCAAGCAAATACCCCTTCGTCAGACCTGAGTGCTGCTGACGAAGGGGTATTTTTTAGTCGTGGGAAAAACGGTATTTGGTCGTGCTTGTGAAAATCTCTCCTGCTCTGAGTACCGTGCCGGGGAATTCGGGGTGATTCGGGCTGTCGGGGAAGTGCTGCGTCTCCAGCGCAAACGCTCCGCCGGGATTGCCGAGGGTAAAGAGCTGCACGGCCGGCTGGTCGGTGAAGCATTCTATCGTAACGCCGCTTTTCAGCCCCGTGGCAAAAGCGACGGGCTGCTCCGTTTCATGGGGGTTCAGTACAAACGTGTGATCGAAGCCGCCGTGGGAGGGATCGTCGTCCGCAAGCATTTTGGGTGTGCGGAAATCGAACGGAGTGCCGTCAACCGGCAGCTGTTTCCCAGTAGGAATGTCATTGCCGTCCAATTTGAGCGTGTGATCTGCGTTGATGAATAATTGCACATCGCGGTTGTCGGTTTTTGGCGGTTTGCGAAAGAGAGAAAACCGCGTGTCGATGCCGTTGGGATTGAAATAGCTGTGATTGGTGAGATTGATAACGGTGTCCCGGTCGCTGACCGCGCGGAATGTTATTTCCAGCGCATTGTCGCGGGTGACGCGGTAGGACACGCTGACATTCAGATTGCCGGGATAGCCTTCTTCGCCGTCGGGGGAGAGAAGGGTGAACTGTACGCAGTCATCGCCGATGACGCTGCCCTCCCAGATTTTTCTGCTGAAGCCGAGCGCCCCGCCGTGCAGGTGATGTCCGTTGTGATTCTGCGTGAGCCGGTACTCTCTGCCGTCCAAGCGGAATTGTCCTCCGGCGATACGTCCGGCATATCTTCCCACCGTCGCGCCGAAGCAGGCGAAGAAAAATTTTTCATAGAGTTTTGCCTTCGGAAAAGACAATGCCATATCCAGCCCGCGAAAGACAACGCGCTGTACGGAAGCTCCCAAATCCATTACCGACACAGACAGTTCACCGTTTGAAAGAGTGTACCTCTTTACTTTCCGGGAGTCCGAAATTTCTCCCCAGATTTCTTCCGTGATTCTTTCGCTGTGCAACGCTCCCACTCCTTGTCTGTCGATGGTAATAACATCATACCACACCTCATCGGGAAATGCAATATGCGGATGAATTACCTCACAGTGTTTGCCATTATTCCGTATACAAAAAGTTTACAAACAATGATAAAAAAATCTTGATTTTTTGAAAAGGATGTATTATACTAATATAGCGACTGAAAAAGTCGCGGCGATTTTCCAAAAATTTGCCTAAACGAAGACAGAATACATTCGTGCATATCGACATGCGGATGCCGGATCCTGTGCGGCAGGGCGCTGTGAACCATGTCAGGCGGGGAACCGAGCAGCATTTGACGATGTGCATGAGGGTTCTGTCTTTTTTAGTGCCCGAAAATAATTGCGGGCAGTCATTTTTTCATGTGAGAGGGTGTGCAGCATGTACCAGGTGCTTTACCGCAAATGGCGTCCGAAGACCTTCGCCGATGTGGTCGGGCAGCCGCATGTCACCGATACGCTCAAAAACGAGCTGATTTCGGACAGAATCGCGCACGCATACCTCTTCACAGGCTCACGCGGCACCGGCAAGACCACCTGCGCCAAGATATTTGCCAAGGCGGTCAACTGCCTTCATCCTGTGAACGGCAATCCCTGCTGCGAGTGCGAGATTTGCCGCGGCATCGAGGACGAAAGCATCATGGACGTCACGGAAATGGACGCCGCTTCCAACCGCAAGATTGAGGATATCCGCGACCTGCTCGAGGAAATCCGCTATACCCCTGCGCAGGCGAAGTACCGCGTTTTCATCGTGGACGAAGTGCATATGCTCACCACCGAGGCGTTCAACGCCCTGCTTAAAACGCTGGAAGAACCGCCGTCCTACGTCATTTTCATTTTAGCGACCACCGAGCCGCACAAGCTTCCGGCGACCATTCTGTCGCGTTGCCAGCGGTTCGACTTCCACCGCGTCACGCCGCAGGCGATCTGCGACAGGCTGCGATACATCGCCCGGCAGGAAGGCGGCGACCTTGACGACGAAGCTGGTCTGATGATTGCGCGGCTTGCCGACGGCGGCATGCGCGACGCGCTCTCCATCCTCGATCAGGCGATGGGGAAGAGCAGGCAGGTCAACGCCCTCACCGTCTGCGAAACGGTGGGAATGGCGGGCACGGGCTACATCAGCGAAATCGCAGGCGACATCGCCAGACGCGACCCGGCAGCCCTCATGCGGCTGATCAGCGACCTTTACGCCAATTCCAAGGATATGATACGCCTGTGCGACGAGCTGATAGGCTATTTCCGCAGCATCATGATACTCTGCACCGTGAGGGATTCCGACGGTCTGATCGTCGCCTCCGAAGCGGAGCTGACCGAGATGAAGCAGGCTGCTTCGCAGTTCACGCCGGCGCGTGCGATAGAGATACTCAATCTCCTCCAGTCGTCCTATGAGAAAATGGCACGCGGCGTCAACAAGCGCGTGGAAATGGAAACCGTGCTGATCAGAATATGCGGCGTCCCCGACAGCGGCGCACAGACGGCGCAGCCGTCCCAGCAAGTCAGACAGCAGCCCTCACCCGACCAGAGCGCGGTGATCCAGTCGCTGCTCTCCCGCATTGAGTCTTTGGAGCGCACGGTTCGTTCCGGTCTGCTGCAAAGCCGGACAGCGGCGCCTGGCGTACCGATCTACGGCAGCACGTCGGACGCGGGCAGCAAGGGCGCAGCCGAAAAGGGCGGCGCATCGGTCGACGTCCGGGCGCTGAGCGACACCGCCAAGACCTATTCCGACTGGAACAGGATCCTGGAAGCGCTACAGTCGGCCAATCAGCCGGCATACAGCGTGCTTGCGGATTCAAGGGCATTCATCAACGGCAAGTACCTGCTCATTGAAACCGGCGGCTTCGGAAGGGATATGCTTCGGAATGCGCAGGTCAAGGAATCCATCAGGAATATCGTCAGACAAATTTCGGGAATCGACTGCCGACTGGGGCCATACACTCCGTCGGGAGCAGTTCAAAATAATACATCTGAAAACAAATACCGTTCCGACAACACCCATCTTGCATTCGCGGAAAAAATCATGCAGCGGGCGCAGGAAGCGGGCGTCGATGTGGAAGAAGATTAGGAGGATTTTATTATGAAATCAAGATTACCCAAGGGCTACGGCTCAGGACAGGCAACCAACATGAGCCAGATCGCAAAGCAGGCGCAGAAGATCCAGGAAGAGATGGAAAAAGTCTCCGCCGAGCTTGACCAGAAGGAATACACCATCAGCACAGGAGGCAATGCCGTCACCGTCACCATGCTCGGCAAGATGGAGATCACCAATCTCACCATCAGCCCCGAAGCCATCGACCCGGAGGATCCCGACATGCTGGCAGACATGATCACAGGCGCCGTCAATGAGGTCATCCGCAGCATCAACGCCGACAAGGAAGAAAAGATGAACGCCGTCACAGGCGGTCTGTCGCTTCCGGGAATGGGATTCTGAGTTGGCTTACCGGGTAGCACCGCTGACAAAGCTGATAGAGCAGTTCGAAAGACTGCCGGGCATCGGCAAAAAGAGCGCGCAGAGGCTTGCGCTTTATGTGCTGGACCTGCCGAAGTCCGAAGCCGAGGCGTTTGCCAACGCCATTATCGAGGCAAAGCAAAAGATACGCAAGTGCGCCGTATGCTGCAACCTGACGGATGAGGAGCTGTGTCCCGTCTGCGCCAACGCGTCGAGGGACAAATCCGTCATCTGCGTGGTAGCCGAGCCGAAGGACGTCATCGCACTGGAACGCACGCATGAATTCAACGCGGTCTATCACGTGCTGCACGGCTGCATCTCGCCGATGGACGGCATCGGACCCGACCAGCTCTGCATCAGGGAGCTGCTGGCCCGCGTCAACGCGGGGGGCGTCAAGGAGGTCATCATGGCGACCAACCCCACCGTGGAAGGCGAGGCGACGGCGATGTACCTTTCCAGACTAATCAAGCCTCTCGGCGTAAAGGTGACGCGGCTTGCCTACGGCATACCGGTCGGCGGCGACCTGGAATATGCTGACGAGGTGACGCTCAAACGGGCACTTGACGGACGCAGCGAATTATGAGGTGAATCAGAATGCCCAAGGACAAGGATGCAAACAGAAGCATCGCCCAGAATAAAAAGGCATATCACGAATATTTTGTCGAGGAATCGTATGAAGCGGGTATCGAGCTGACCGGCACGGAGGTCAAATCTCTGCGCCAGGGCAAGGTCAATATCAAGGAGGCGTGGTGTTCCATTGAGGAGGGACAGCTCTACATCAAGGGAATGCATATCAGCCCCTACGACCACGGCAATATATTCAACGTCAACCCCCTGAGAGTTAGAAAGCTGCTTTTGCACCGGAAGGAAATATCGCACCTTTACACCTGCGTAAAGCAGGCGGGCTATTCCATCGTCCCGCTGTCGCTTTACTTCAAAGGTTCGCTTGTCAAGGTGCAGATAGGTCTGTGCAAGGGCAAAAAGCTCTATGACAAGAGGGAAGACGCGGCAAAGCGCGACGCAAAGCGCGCCATTGACCGCGCCTTGAAGCAGAAAAATCAATAACAGCACAGCATTCGCATATTGTAAAAAGTGCGAGTGCTTTTTGCGTTAATACTGCACAGGATAATTTTATAAACCTGTGATGTGAGGGATCGAAATGAGTAATTCGCTTATCAACGCCCTGAATTCGGGTTATTCCGGTTTTTCAAAGGGGCAGAAGGCAATTGCTGATTATATCTGTGAGAAATACGACAAAGCGGCGTTCATGACCGCGTCCACGCTCGGCAGGAACGTCGGCGTGAGTGAGTCCACCGTCGTGCGATTTGCGACGGAACTGGGCTACGACGGCTATCCGGGGCTTCAGAAGGCGATACAAGAGATGATCCGCAACCGCCTGACGTCGGTGCAGAGAATCGACGTTGCCTGCAGCAGAATCAAAGACGATGAAATACTCGAAAACGTTCTGACCTCCGATGTGGACAAGATCCGCTGCACGCTGGGTGAGTCGTCAAAGGAGCACTTTGACAAGGCGGTGGAGATGATCTGCCGGGCGGACAGGATATACATACTCGGCGCGAGAAGCGCCGAAGCGCTTGCGGTATTTTTAGGCTATTACCTGAAGCTGATATTCAAAAATGTGGTGGTCATCGACCCGTCCAACGAGAGCGACACGCTGGCGCAGATGATGCATGTGGACAGCAAAGCCTGCGTGATCGGCATCAGCTTTCCGAGATACTGCAACAGCGCCATTGCGGCGCTCAAATTCGCCGATACGAAGGGCGCAAACATCATCGCCATTACCGACACCATGTCCTCGCCGCTTGTACAGTACGCGGCATGTGCGCTGATCGCCAAGAGCGACATGTTGTCGATCGTGGATTCCCTCGTCGCTCCCATGAGCGTGATCAACGCCCTGATCGTCGCAGCAATCAAGCGCAACAAGAGCGAAGTCTCCGAAACCTTCCGACGCCTCGAGGAAATCTGGGACGAGTACGACATTTATCAGAAGCCGGAGGAGAATATATGACGGGCTACGACGTTATCGTAATTGGCGGAGGCCCTGCGGGCATGATGGCAGCCGGAACCGCCGCGGAAATGGGCGCATCGGTTGCGCTTGTTGAAAAAAACAGGCAGAACGGCAGGAAGCTGCTCATCACCGGCAAGGGACGCTGCAACGTCACCAACGACTGCACGCGGGACGAATTCTTTGCGAATATCCCGGTGAATTCCAAATTCCTGTTCAGCGCCTTTTCGAAGTTTTCCAACAGCGACGTCATGCGGTTCTTCGAATCGCAGGGCGTTCCGCTCAAGGTGGAGAGGGGAAACAGGGTGTTTCCCGTGTCCGACCGGGCGGCGGATATCAACAACGCCTTGATTGATTACTGCAAAAAGAGCGGCGTGCGCGTGATCCGCGACAGCGTCGAGGAACTGATCATCCGGGAAGGAAGCCTCAGGGGCGTCCGGACGCTGAACGGGGGAGAGCTTGGCTGTTCCCAGTGCATCATTGCCACCGGGGGCAAGTCCTATCCGCTCACAGGCTCCACCGGCGACGGCTACATTTTCGCCCGCAGCGCCGGACACACGGTGACAGCTCCCAAGCCCTCGCTGGTGCCGCTGGTCATAGAGGGGAAGGAATGTGCCGAAGCGCAGGGGCTTTCTCTCCGGAATATCGCCATCAGAGTGATCGACTCGGACACCGGAAAGGTGGTCTACAGGGACTTCGGCGAGATGCTTTTTACCCATTTCGGCATGTCCGGTCCGGTGATTCTCAGCGCAAGCTCCCACATGCGCGACCCGAAAAAGCGGTACGTTATTTCCGTCGATCTGAAGCCGGCCCTCAGCCTTGAACAGCTGGATGCGAGGATTCAGAGAGATTTTTCGCAAAATATTAACAAAGATTTTGTAAATTCTCTCTCAAAACTATTGCCACAGAAGATTATTTCTGTTATAATAAAAAGAACAGGCATTCCTTACACCACCAAGGTCAATTCCATCCGCCGCGAGCAACGACTTGCTCTGGCGGGACTGTTGAAAGATTTGTCCTTCACTGTCACAGGATTCCGTCCGATTGATGAAGCGATCATCACATCGGGGGGAGTGAGTGTGAATGAGATTGACCCGAAAACCATGGAGTCGAAGCTGATGCAAGGTTTGTATTTTGCGGGCGAAGTGATCGACGTTGACGCGCACACCGGCGGATACAATCTCCAGATCGCCTTCTCAACCGGAAGGTGTGCGGGGAAGGCCGCAGCAGAAAGGATGGGGTATTACTCATATGATTAATGTAGCAATCGACGGGCCTTCCGGGGCCGGCAAAAGCTCCATTTCCCGTGAAGCCGCAAGGCGTTTGGGGTTTGTTTATGTGGATACGGGAGCCATGTACCGCGCCGCGGCGCTTTATGTGATGCAGCACAGGATCGACCCGAACGATGTGGAAAAGGTCGGCTCGATCCTGCCTATGCTCGACATTGAGCTGAAATACGAAGACGGCGAACAGAAGGTATATCTGTGCGGCGAGAATGTATCAAGAGTCATCCGCACGCGTGAGGTTACACGCTGCGCACCGATCGTTTCCGCCATTCCCAAGGTGCGCCAGTGCCTGTCGGACATGCAGCAGGAGATCGCTCGGACCAACAATATCATCATGGACGGACGGGACATCGGCACAGTTGTGCTTCCGCACGCACAGATCAAGATATTTCTCACGGCTTCTCCCGAAGTCAGAGCGCAGCGCAGGTACAAGGAGCTTATCGAAAAGGGCATGGAAGCCGACTATGATGTAGTTCTGTCGGACATCAAAGAACGCGACTATTTCGACACCCACAAGCCCATTTCACCGCTCAGACCGGCGAAGGATTCCGTCATGATCGACACCTCCGAGATAGACTTCGAGCAGTCGGTGCAGCTCGTGGTGGAAACGATCAGAAACAGCCTCGACGCCCGCGTGTGAGGTGTCATGATGAAGAAGAGCATAAAACTGGCCAAGACCGCAGGCTTCTGCTTTGGCGTCAACCGCGCCATCGAGCTGGTCAATTCCCTGCTCGACGAAGGCAAAAAGGTCTGCACCCTCGGCCCGATTATCCACAACGAACAGGTGGTGCAGAAGCTCGCGGACAGGGGAGTGGTGATTGCCGAAACGCCCGATGAGGTTCCGGAGGATCACGTGCTGGTGATACGTTCCCACGGCGTTCCGCTGCC
>ONID01000193.1 GCA_900317765.1 uncultured Eubacteriales bacterium
GCGAAGGAAAAGATATGAAGCGGAAGAAGCAGCACGATGATTACCGAGCTGACCCGCTGCAGCACGGTTTTGAAATTCAGCTTCTTATAGGCGACCGTCTTTGCGTCATGCAAGGCAAAAATACAGACAGCTGACAGAATGCCGTGCAGCACAAATCCACTGGCAACGGCATATCCAAAAGCCTTGGACAGGACAGGATTATAATAGAATGAAATGTAGGCGTATAGCTGATACAATTCGTGTATCAGCAGTAACGCCATTGTGAAGAGGGACAGTCGCGCGTTCCATTTTTTGATATTCATAAATAACCTCCGTAAAGCAGTTTTCAAACAGATGATACCATGCCTTGTCCAATAAATGTCCAATATAACGGGCGTAAATCGAAACAAACTTTTGTCGGTTATTTTGTTTATTTTGACAAATTAAGTTGTCTTGTCATAAAAAGTTCTTAATATGTTAATAGATTATTTTCGATTTTTAAGGTTTTATATTGGACATTTATTGGACAACGTATGATACAGTAACTGTAAAGGCAAGCGCATTGATTCACACTTGTATCAACAAGTTCAATGCTTGCTGACAGTGATAATAATTTTATGGGAGGTTTTCCATGTGAAAAAAATGAAGAAAACGGTATCTTTTATGGCTCTGTTACTTGCCATGCTTCTGATGACATCGGGGTGTTCAGACAGCCCAAAATCCGGCGACGTCGTCAGTCAGGACGGACTGCACGCGTCCATTCAGCACGAATCTGACTCGCCGGAATGGGTGACGCAGCTTTCCAGCGCACAGGATGAAGCCGTCACACAGCTCTTTGTGGTCGCGGGACTGGATATAGAAAAAACCACTGCTTCGATTTCCATGCACCAAAGAGACAAGGACGGAAACTGGAAGCAGATTCTTTCCACACCGGGCTATGTCGGACTCAACGGCCTGTGTCTGGACAAGGACCACAAGGAAGGGTGCGGACAGACTCCCATCGGCATTTATCATTTCAACAAGGCTTTCGGTATTGCCGATGACCCCGGTTGTGCCATTTCCTATACGAAAGTCACCGACGATACCTATTGGTCAGGAGATGACCGTCAGGGTATGCATTATAATGAGATGGTCAGCTTCAAGGAATTTCCTGATCTTGACATGGAGAACAGCGAGCATATCGTTGACTATGAATATCAATATCAGTACTGTCTGAACATCAGCTTTAACGAAGACGGTACGCCCGGCAGAGGCTCCGCCATATTCCTGCATTGTCTTGGTCCCGCAAAGCCCTACACCGGCGGCTGCGTAGCAATCCCCGAAAATATCATGAAACTCGTGATGCAAAATGTGAAATCAGACTGTGTGGTTGTGATAGATACGCTTGAAAACATGAATGGGAAATTTTAATCATGACATTTGATAAATCTATTTTGCTTCAAATAGCGGTCGTCGTTGTCATCATCGTGCTGATGTGGGTGCTGATGAGAGTCAACCGAATCGTTTTCCGCGAAATCAGAAAGAAGCAGGAAGGACTGCACATAGTCTTCTTTGAGCGAATCAACAAATCATTCATTCTCATCAGCGGTACGATACTGGCGCTTTCAGGCTTTGGCGGTCTTGGCTCGGTTTGGAAAACCTTTCTGGGCGGCACAGCGATCATCAGCGCGGTGCTGGCGTTTGCCGCGCAGGACGTGATTAAAGACGTGCTGGGCGGATTGATGATCAGCATATACAAGCCGTTTGAAATCGGCAACCGCGTTGAATTGGAGAACGGAACGACGGGCATTATTCAGGACATTACCATGCGTCACGTCGTGATTGTCACTTTGGAAAACCAAAGGGTCATTATTCCCAACAGCAAGCTCAACGCCATGAGCATCAGGAATTACAGCTATCATACAAACTATCGTGCGGCGCAGTTCAGCTTTCACATCGCCTACGGCAGCGACGTGGAAAAAGCCATGAACGTCATACGGCAGACTGTCAAGGCGTCGCCATACAGTATCCCCGGAAGGAATACCAAAAACGGCAAGGAGTACGGCGATGTTTATTTTATGGCGTATGAGAACAGCAGTCTGAAACTGGTGACAACGGTGTATTATAAGGCGAATGTCACATCGGAAGCTTTGATTTCCGACATCAATCTCCGCGTTTATCACGCGCTGAATGAAAACGGCATTGAGATTCCCTTTCCTTACATCAATGTGGTGCAGAAGAAATGAATGCGACGATGAGAAAATACAAGGAGGAACCGCAATGAGAGCCATCTGTGTCGATGATGAAAAACTGCTCATGGAGCACACGGTGTTGATGTGTGCCGAGCTGCCTCAGATTGATGAAGTAAAGGGATTCACCAAGCCGAAAGAGGCGCTGCAATGGCTGGAGGACAACACCGCCGACCTTGCGCTTCTTGACATCGACATGCCAATGATGAACGGCATTGAACTGGCGTTGCGTATCAAGGAAAAATCGCCGGATACGGCCATCATTTTTATCACAGGTTATTCCCATTATGCGGTGGACGCTTTTCAGGTGCGTGCCTCCGGTTATCTGTTGAAGCCGGTTACGAAAGAGATGCTCGCCAAAGATGTGGAATACGCACTTTCCGGTAAACCGAAAAAACTGACGTCGCATATTCTGGTGTGTACGTTCGGAAATTTTGATGTGTTTGTGGACGGCAAACCGGTCAGATTCAAGATGGGAAGGTGCAAAGAACTTCTGGCTTATCTGGTTGACGGTTGACAGGCACGGGAGAAATGTCACACGCGCGGACGCCTTTGGGATTCTGTGGGAAGACCGTATGTATGATCGCCCGATGCAGAAGCAGTTGGACGTCATTATCAGAAGTATGCGAACCACATTGCAGGAGTACGGAATCGAGAGAATCTTTGAATTGAAGCACGGTACCATGAGAATCTGTCCGGAGCAGTTTACCTGCGACGCCTATCTGTTTTTTGAAGGCAATCTTGACGCCATCAATTCCTATCATGGAGAATACATGACCGCCTATTCATGGGCAAATATGACAGAGGGATACATTTCCTGGCAGATGGGGAAAATCATGTCGTAAATGGTTGAAAAGTTGAATAGTATGAAAAAGTCCGATGACCTTTATGATCTTAGCCCTGAACAACTGGAAATTTTCAGCGGGGGAAAGTATCTGCCGGGGAATTATAAGAAGGAAGCCAATGCTTTTTTAAGAGAGTGTATGGGAGAACAAATGTACGAAAAAATCATGAGCGCCGAAGCGGGACGCAGGCATCCTTATGTGGCGGCAAGGCTTTTTTTGAACGAGGATAACTGGCGAAAATATGTGTGGATTGAACAGTATGGGTCTTTGGACGATTATCCCCTGTCATAACGGATAAGCAAAAAAACACATTAATAAGTTTATGGAGGAATTATTTATGCTGAACATCATCAAAACAATTAAAAGCAACGAAGTCGACTTTGCGCTGGAGGGGCGTCTGGATACCGTTACAGCCCCCGATCTGGAAAAGGAACTAAACGCGTCGTTGGACGGCATAACAGAACTGTGGTTCGACTTTGAAAAGCTGGAATATATTTCGTCTGCCGGTCTGCGTGTCTTGCTGTCCGCCCAGAAGCAGATGAATAAACAGGGAACCATGACGCTTTATCATGTCACCCCATCGATTATGGAGATATTTGACGTTACCGGTTTCTCGGACATACTGACCATCGAGTAATTGGCGGTGGATAGAAAGGAAACTTATATGGCTGCGTCTTTTGTAAAAATCCCGCTGGTCGGGCGTATCGACTCAAACAATTCCGCGGAAATCGAA
>ONID01000016.1 GCA_900317765.1 uncultured Eubacteriales bacterium
AACAGAACGAGGAACAGCAGCGCCATGCCGTAGAGCTGTATCTTGCTTTTCAGCGGCATTCCCCTGGTGTAGATGATTCCGGAGACAATGTTGATCGCCGTCATGAGAACCGGCAGCAGATTGAATTGCCACCCCGCGATATGCAGCAGACCGTCGGGCTGTCCGAGATCGCTGATCGACAAAAAGGAAGCTCTGTTGAGCAGATTCAGCTTGGACAGAAAGCCATAGGCCGCTATGAAAAAGGGAATCTCCAGCAGCAGCGAGAGGGAACCTTTCAGGGAATAATACGGCTTGTAGCTGTTCTGTCTGTAATAGGTCTGCATCATCATGAACCGCTCGTCGCCCTTGAATACCTTTTTGATATGGTCGACGCCGGGTTTCAGTTTTACCAGCCGCACCCGTTCTTCCTCCTGCATGGCGTCCGCCCTGCGGTAGAGAGGCAGCACAAGCAGGTTGACCGCGATACTCAGGGCAATGATGGAGATGCCGACATGCACTGTCGCCGTGTAAAAGAGTGAAAATATCGTATCAAAAAGCAATACGATCGGACCGATGATCAGATCGTATGCAAATGAGAGTATGCTCATGCAGTAATACCTCGTTTGAAATACCGTGTCGGTTTAAAGAAGCTCGGCTTTCAGAGCATCCAGAAGGGCATTGTTGTCCTCGGTATTTCTGACCGCAATGCGAAGGTAGTTGCCTCCCTCTGTTTTGGCGGTGAGGTCTTTGATGAGCAGATTGTGTTTTATCATCAGCGCTTTGAGCAGCGCCTTGGGGGAAATGCCCTCCGCTGTCTCTATCATCACGAAATTAGCCTGCGACGGAATCACACGCAGTCCCGGAATAGCCGCAAGCTCACGCTCAAACCTCGCTCTTTCTGCCCGGAGCTTTTTCAGTGCCTGGGAATAATCGTTCTTGTATTTTTCGGAGATCTGCATGTAGAATTCCGCAAAGGAATTGATGTTCCAGATAGCGACGTCTTTTTTCATGAGCGCGATGGTCTCCCTGTCGCCCGAAGCAAGCACGCCAAGTCTGAGTCCCGGTACGCCGTAGGATTTGGAGATGCTCTTCATCACATAGAGCGAGGAATTGGCGTCCAGAATGTCCTGTGAGATGATGGTGCTGTCTTCTTCGTCAGCAAAGTCGACGAAGGATTCGTCGATCACAGCCTTGATCCCGCGTTCGCCGCACCATTTCACCAGGCGGAGAACGTCTGCCTTGGGAATGTAGTTGCCGCTTGGGTTGTCAGGGTTGATCACGATGAGGTTCTCAATTTCCTTGTCCCCGAAATAACCCATGATGTCGTCGGCTGTATAGGAATAATCCTTATTATCGGGTGTGAAGACCACATGCTCCGTTTGGGAGTATCTGTTGGGATATTCCTCAAATGTCGGTCGGATGATGCCCGTCTTTCCGCGGAGCGTTCCCATGAGGCTCTTGATCAGTTCCGCCGCCCCGTTGCCGACGAGGATGTTTTCCTCGTGGACACTGAAATTCTTGGCGGCAAGCAGGCTGTTGATGTGCATGCCGGAGGGATACTGCGTGAGCAGCGTGTCGAAGTTGGCTCTCAGCTCGTCCTTCATGCGTTCGGTCGGGTAATAGGGGTTGACTAAATAGCAGAAATCGAGCAGCTTGGGATAGCGCCAGTAGCCGCCGTAGCGTCCCTGCAGCAAGGAAATCTTCTCGTCGTCATCGGGAGAGAACATCGACTCGGCGATATCAAGGTCCTGGATGTCGTCTATTTCGTACCAGAGCTGCCCTTCAAGCCGTTTGGCGGCAATGCCAGGGTCGTCGAGCAGCGCTATGACGCGGAGCACCTGTTCATAATATTCATTCTGCCCCAGTGCGCACTGATAGGCGTCCAGGAAGGGAACATAATGCGTTTCGGAGAAGTGCCTGCTGAATTTGTAGATGTTGACCGTCTTGTAATACTCGTCCCTTTCATCGAACACCAGCCGTTTGCCGGGGACAAAGGCTTCGATTCTGTCGTCCGCGCCGAGCTTGACGCAGGTGCCGTCCATCCAGCTCTCATACTTGTCCACCAGAGCGAGCGTGTCTCTCGGGTCATTCAGAAGCGCTTCCAGCACCGAATCTTCAAAAATCAGGTCTGACTCAAACAGCAGGGTGTCTTCCCGGCACAGCCAGTCCTTCGCCAGCGAGAGCGAATAGATGTTGTTGGTTTTGTCATATATCGGGTTCTCGATAAATTCTATCGGTGTGGAGATGTGGAGAGTTGAGATGTAATCAATCAGCTTGTTTCCCTCATATCCGACGACAATAATAATGCGGGAAAGTCCGAGCGCTTCTATCTGATGAAGCATACGGTCAATCAGAGAGACTCCGTTCACCTTGACCATGCATTTGGTATTGTTCTTTGTTAATTCCTTCAGGCGTTTTCCCATTCCCGCCGCTAATATTACAGCTTGCATAAAAACATCTGCCTCCTGATAGTATTTTTGCCAAATAAATCGGGTTTGGCAATGACCCTGTATTTAGATAATCAACTGTTATTATATCATTCGACAGCATTTATGTCAATAATCTTTTTGATTTTAACTTTTTCAGCCAAAAGACAAGTTGTAATAGTTTTGATGTTGCATTTTTCTGAATTGTTGTTATAATAGGTATGATGATTATTCATGTTCTTAAAGATGGAAAGGATGATGTTTGTGAATAAGAACATAAAAAAAATCGTCGTGACGGCACTGATGTGCGCTCTCTTTTCGTGCATGGCTTCTCTGAATGTCCTGGCGGCTCCGAAATATGTCAATATTACGGGTGAACCTGTCGTTGTGAGGGAAAAGCCGGGTACTTCCCAAAAGAGCCTGACGAAAGTGCATTACGGTGATCAGCTGGTTTATGTCGGTCAGAAAAAGGACAAGAAGGGCGTTTACTGGTATCAGATCAAATTAGCGGATAACAAGAAGGGCTGGGTCACTTCCGCTCTCTCGCAAACGGTGGACGAAAAGGACATCGGCAGAGTTGAAGTTACCACCAAGCTGCTCAATGTACGTGAAAAGGCAAGCCTGAAAAGCAACGTGCTCGGTATCACCAGAATCGGTTCGCAGTTCGATTACTTTTCGGAAGTCAAGGACAGCAGCGGCCAGACATGGTACCGCGTTCATTACGGAGAAAACAAGCTGGCTTGGCTCCTGGGCACTTACTGCAAGGTGGTTAAGAAGCAGGGAGACTCCGATTCCGTTCCGGACAGCAAGACCAAAGGCAAGCAGGTGGAGATCACAGCGTCCCCGGTCAATGTCCGTTCCGCAGCGAGTCTGAAGGCAAGCAGGATCGGAACCACTTCCAAGGGCAAGAAATACAAATATCTTGACTCCGATGTCGAACAGAGCGGCAGAGTCTGGTACCAGATACAGTACACAGCCAAAGAAACCGGCTGGGTGCTCGGTTCGCTCAGCAAGACGTCGGATGACGGCGGCACTTCATCCACTACCTCCACGACAAAGACTACATCCAAGACAACCGCCAAAACAGCGTCGAAGCAGGTGAAGGTCACTTCCTCCATTCTGAATGTCCGTTCTTCGGCAAGCTACAAGGGCAAGATTCTCACAACCGTCAAGAAGGGAAAGACCTTCAAGTATATTTCCTCCAAGAAGGATTCCGACGGTCGCACATGGTATCAGATCGAGTACAAGTCCGGCAAGAAGGGCTGGGTTGTTTCGAAGTACACAAAGCTCACAGGCGACACGACTACCAAGACCAAGACCGCCGAAAAGAAGGTGAAGATCACCGGTTCGAAGGTTGTCGTCCGCGCCTCGGCAGGCAAGTCCGGCAAGAAGATCGCCATGGTCAAGAAGGGCAACACCTTCAAGTATCTTTCCACCAAGAAGGACGCCAAGGGCAAGACCTGGTATCAGATTCAGTACACATCCAAGACAAAGGGCTGGGTAATGGGTTCACTGAGCAAGATTGTCGAAGCAAAGGCAACCACGAAAGCCACCACTGCCACGACAAAAAAAGCGGCCAAGAAGGTCGAGATCATCGAAAGCCCTGTGAGAGTGCGTGAATCCGCCAGCACTTCTTCCAAGAAGCTCGGAACCACCTCCGAGGGCAAGACGTATGAGTATCTCGCAACCAAAAAGGACGCGAACAGCAGGATCTGGTATCAGATTCAGTACACATCCAAGACAAAGGGCTGGGTGCTCGGTAAATTCTGCAAGCTGGTGTAATGCAGTCATTTCATCTTAACTAAAAAAGCGGATCCGTATGGGAGCAATCGCCATGCGGGTCCGTTTTTTTCTGTTCGGGAAGGAAAGCACAAAAAAACACCCGACACATAAGCATCGGATGTTCGGTCATGGAGCGGAAGATGGGAATCGAACCCACACCATCAGCTTGGGAAGCTGAGGTTCTGCCACTAAACTACTCCCGCAAAAAGCTTTTATATTATATGCCTTTTGGGGTGGAATGTCAAGTGTTTTTATTGAAAAAACTCTCTGCCCCTGAAAAAACACAGAGGTCAGAGAGTCTATGATCAGAATGCGGTTTTTTCGGAAATGTAGCTTCTGAGCTGATCGATCGGGATGCGGACCTGTTCCATTGTGTCGCGGTCGCGGACGGTGACGCAGTGATCAGCCGGCGTCTTGTCGTCGCCGACGGTCTGGAAATCCACCGTAATGCAGAAGGGAGTGCCGATTTCATCCTCGCGGCGGTATCTCTTGCCGATGGAGCCGGTGTCGTCGAAGTCGACCATGAAATCCTTTGCCAGTTCCGTGTAGATTTCCTCGGCTGCGGGTGTCAGCTTCTTGGAGAGGGGCAGAACGGCTGCCTTGTAGGGTGCCAGCGCGGGATGAAGTCTGAGGACAGTGCGCACGTCGTTCTTTGCCTCGTCGACTACTTCTTCGTCATACGCTTCGGTAATGATGGCGAGGAAGAGACGTTCGACGCCGAGCGAAGGCTCGATGACATAGGGAATGTACTTCTCGTTGGTGGTCGGGTCGAAGTATTCGAGGCTCTTGCCGCTGGTGTTGATGTGCTGTGTCAGGTCGTAGTCGGTTCTGTCGGCAACGCCCCAGAGTTCGCCCCAGCCGAAGGGGAAGAGGTATTCGAAGTCGGTGGTCGCCTTGGAATAGAAGCAGAGCTCCTCCTGTGAATGGTCGCGCAGACGGAGGTTTTCTTCCTTAATATTGAGGGAATAGAGCCAGTCGCGGCAGAATGAGCGCCAGTACTCGAACCACTCGAGGTCGGTGCCGGGCTTGCAGAAGAATTCCAGCTCCATCTGCTCGAATTCACGCACACGGAAGATGAAGTTCTTGGGGGTGATCTCGTTGCGGAAGGACTTGCCGATCTGTGCCACGCCGAAGGGAACCTTGCGACGGGTGGTGCGCTGAATGTTGGCGAAGTTGACGAAAATACCCTGTGCCGTTTCGGGGCGGAGGTAAAGCTCGCTCTTGGTGTCCTCGGTGACGCCCTGGAAGGTCTTGAACATCAGGTTGAACTGTCTGATGTCGGAGAAATTGTGCTTGCCGCAGTTGGGGCAGGGAATCTGCTTTTCATTGATATAGCTGACAAGCTGTTCGTTTGTCCAGCCGGCGACGTTGGTGCCGTCAAAATCCTCGATGAGGTTGTCGGCACGGTGACGGGTCTTGCATTCCTTGCAGTCCATCAGCGGGTCGGAGAAGCCGCCTAAATGACCGGATGCCACCCATGTCTGGGGGTTCATCAGAATCGCGGAGTCAAGACCGACGTTGTATTTGTTCTGCTGCACGAACTTTTTGAGCCATGCGCTCTTGATGTTGTTTTTGAGCTGCATACCGAGCGGACCGTAGTCCCATGTATTGGAAAGACCGCCGTATATCTCGGAACCGGGATATACAAAGCCTCTGCCTTTGCAGAGGGCCACTATTTTGTCCATTACTTTTTCAGTGTTTTTCATGTGAATTCAATCCTTTTGGTTGGAAATAATAATATAATAACGAGCCGCATGAATCCGGCGCACCGTTATCTTACGCTTAGCAAGAAGATATAATAGTCTGCGCTGTCGTTGCTTTCGGCTTTTACAGTGACGGTGTATTCTCCGTCCTTCAGCATGCCGGGAAGCTCCAGCTCGTTGACGGTTCCGTTGCCCGTGAAATAGACAGTCTCTCCGGTCTGGTTGGAAACAGCCGAGGCGGTCACGCTGACGGGGGCTTGGGCAAATCCGAGCGTCAGGCTTCCGTTGCCGTCGGTGATCAGGTAAGAGCCGTAGAGCAGGGGTTTCACGTCGGTGGAGGTGACTTCACCCGCAGTCGGGGAAGCCATGATCATATTGTCGCCGTGGCGCACCGTCATCAGCAGATCGTCCACTTTTGATGTGATCCTGACGCCCTGGGCAACGGCGTATTCCGGCGTGGTTCCGGTGGTGCCTCCTGTGAACCAGACCGAGACGGTGTCTCCCGGCATCAGTTCACGGTAGCTTTCGCAGCGCACCTTGTCCTTGTTTTCCATGACGGTTTTTCCCGTCACGGTGACGTAATATCTGTTGTCGGAGTATTTGTTTTTGTTGTCGGGAATCTCTACCAGAATCATTATGCCGTCACGGACTTCCGATATGCTTGTGACAACGCCAGTAATATTCGGGGATATTCCCTCCGGGATGGAGTCGTCGGCGACAATGACCGAATTGCTTGCGAGCGGCGGCTGACCGGAATCATTCGTTCCGCCGACGCATGAACAGAACAACAGAATGGCCGTCAGCATCGAGGCGGTGAAAATGAGCATCTTATTCATTATAATAACCTCCTTTTTAATGAGATCGATTCATATCACCTGTATATTCCATGAATATAGTTAATCAATATAATACAACAAAATTAACATTTTGTCTATAGTTATTTTACATATAAAAACTCTTGATATTTTACCCAAAAAGCGATACAATAAACATACTATACTTTTTGACAGAAACCATTCGCTATAGCTGCTTATTTCCTGTCGTTTTGTCGAAAGACACGGCGACGGGATTTTGCATTTTTATTCACATTGAGTCTTCAAAACAAAAAGTTCACAATTGACCACTTGACATATTGCAAGGTTCGTATTATTATTAGTCATATCAATTAGCACTCGACAAATGAGAGTGCTAATTTATCATCTGAAAGGAATGCGATAAAAGATATGGAAAAGAAAGAATTCAAAGCCGAATCCAAGCGATTGCTTGATATGATGATCAACTCGATCTACACCCACAAGGAGATATTCCTGCGCGAGCTGATTTCCAACGCCAGCGACGCGACCGACAAGCTCTATTACAATGCCATGCAGACCGGCAACGCGGGACTCAGCCGCGACGACCTCGCCATCAAGATTACCCCCGACAAGGAGGCACGCACCCTCACCATCAGCGATAAGGGCTGCGGCATGACCAGGGAAGAGCTGGAGGAAAACCTCGGCACCATTGCCAAGAGCGGTTCCCTTGCCTTCAAGCAGGAGCACGACCTCGGCGAGGACGTGGACATCATCGGCCAGTTCGGCGTGGGCTTCTATTCCGCCTTCATGGTGGCCAAGAAGATTGTCGTCGTTTCAAAGTCTGTGGAAGGCGATTCCGCGTTCCGCTGGGAGTCTGACGGCGCTGAAGGCTACACGATCGAGGACGCGCAGAAGGACGAACACGGCACGGAGATCACTCTTTACATCAAGGACAACACCGACGACGAAAAATACGACGAGTTCCTGGAAACCTACAGCATCCGCAACCTCGTCAGAAAGTATTCCGATTACATCCGCTATCCCATCACCATGGACGTGGAGAAATCCCGCGACTGGGAGGAAGGCGAGGAAAAGGACGACAAGGAGTACGGCACCGTCATCGAGACCGAAACGCTCAACAGCATGATTCCAGTCTGGAAAAAGACTAAGGCGGAGCTTGCCGAGCATGAATACGAGGATTTCTACAAGAACAAATTCAACGACTACGAGGATCCCGCCCGCTGCATTCATCAGAACGTCGAGGGTACCACCACTTACACCGCGCTGATGTTCATTCCGGCGCGCACGCCTTTCAATTATTACAGCAAGGACTATGAGAAGGGGCTGCAGCTCTACAGCAACGGCGTGATGATCATGGAGAAGTGCGCCGACCTGCTGCCCGATTACTTCAGCTTTGTGAAGGGACTGGTGGATTCTCCCGACCTGTCGCTCAACATCAGTCGCGAAATGCTCCAGCATGACCGTCAGCTCAAAGCTATTTCCGCGAGCCTGGAAAAGAAGATCAAGTCCGAGCTTCTCAATATGCAGAAGAACGACCGCGAGAAGTACGAGCAGTTCTTCAAGAATTTCGGCATGCAGATCAAATTCGGCATTTACAGCTCCTACGGCATGAAGAAGGACCTGCTGCAGGACCTTCTCGTGTATTATTCCTCTTCCGAAAAGAAGCCCGTCACCCTGGAAGAATATGTCGGCAGAATGCGCGAGAGCCAGAAGTACATTTACTACGCCTGCGGCGAATCCACCGCCAAGCTGGATATGCTGCCCCAGACCGAAATGCTGCGTGACAAGGGCTATGAGATTCTTTATCTCACCGACGAGATCGACGAATTCGCTCTCAAGACAATGCACAGCTATAAGGAAAAGGAATTCCGTTCGGTTTCCGACGCTGAACTTGATATAGAGGACGAGGGCGAGAAGGAAGAGATCAAAAAGACCGCCGAGGACAACAAGAGCCTGTTTGAATTCATGAAGGAGCATCTTGGCGAAAACGTCAAGGAAGTGCGTCTCTCCACGCGTCTGAAGACTCATCCTGTCTGCCTGACCTCCGACGGCGGCATTTCTCTCGAAATGGAGAAGGTGCTCAACGCCATGCCCACCAACACCGAGAAGGTCAAGGCTGCGAGAGTGCTGGAAATCAACGCCAACCACCCGATATTTGCAGCTCTCACCAAGGCATACGCCGAGGATAAGGAGAAGGCAGCCAAGCTGACAGACGTGCTCTTCGCACAGGCTTCGCTTATTGAAGGCATCGGAGTGGACGATCCGGTGGCCTATGCCAACGCCGTCTGCTCGCTGATTACCGACTGATTATCTTCGACTGTAAGGATTTACATTTTTCAATTTTGTTTAACCGCCTGTCTGCCGTTATGATTTTGCGGCAGACAGGCGATATCTTTTTATCCGATTCCTAAAGATTATCTTAAGATTGCGCGTGAGATGTTGACGGGGACGAGAAACCGATTTATAATCCGTTCAGACGGAGGGACAGGGGGAGGATTATGACCGAAGAAAAAATCATTGAACTGGAAATGTCGGCTTTCTGCCCAAATGAATTCGCGTTTATTAGTATTCCGGTCACCGACAAACTGCCGGATATGCAGGCGGTCGCAAGCGTTTTCAACGAGAATTGCGCAGGATTTGTCCCGGTGGATATGCTGGATTATCCTTACTGTGTCAGGGAATGCACTCGAAGGATATTCATCAGACCGTCGTATGTGAAGTCCATCGGCGAATATGAAAAGAAGCTCATGAGCCGCGAGGAATATTCGGCGGCACTTCACCGCACAGTAAAGGAACAATGTGCAAAATGTGTCCGTTTCGTCAGCGAGGAATACAGCCTTGACGGAAACTGCGGCATCATCAGGGATTGTGAATACGGTCAGCAGGAAATCGGCAGATGCCGTCGTTTCAAACAAAGAGAAGGAGAGGGCGAATATGAAAGTTTTGGAAATTGATTATGATAAGTACATTTATCCCGAAGGAGTCAGCACGCCCGAAGAATTTGCTGACTATTTGCTTTCCCACACGGGGAAATTTATCCCCATGCGGTACTATACAACCGATCATTGCAGGGATCCCTTTTTTGTCGAAAGCGATACTGCGGTGAAATACATCAATCCCGCTATGGTGACGGTTTTCCGTGAATGTGAGGTGACGGTGCTTTCCCGTGAGGAATACGACAGAAGGCTTGCGGAGAAGATCGATGAAAAATGCGTCGGATGTGCGAAGTATGTACGGAACGGAGGCGACTGCGGGAGCAATATATGCGAAGAGCTGAGTCTTGATGGCTACTGCTGGAATTACGAGAGCAAAGGATAAATCTTTGAATTGATTACGTTCGATGTTCAGGAGCCTTTTTGCGGTACAACCGCTGGAAAGGCTCTTTTTTATAAAAATCTTAATAATTTCCGTGTTGTTATTGCGCCTTGTCTTTGCTATAATAATTCAGAAAAAGACATACAGCAAAGGAAGTCTGAATCAATGGCAAGAAGGCTGGAAAAAGAAGAATACAACGGAAAGGGCGTCAAGGCGGAACTCACTGCGTTTGGTGCGAGCCTCTGGAAGAAATACCTGAAATTCTACCGCCGCAACCGAATCCGTGGAATCGGAACGGTGGGGTTATGTCTGATTATTCCGATCAGTATGGTGCTTGCTTTCAAACGTTCCCGTATCAATTATATTGAAGTGGTCTCCTCGTGGTTCAAAAGCAAAAGCAGTACGGTTGATGTGGCTGATGTTTCTTCCGAAGAACCGGAGAGCGGTTTCAATGTCATCGTCAAATTTTCATACGGCACCATCTGTTCCGAACCGAATTTCAAAAAAAAGGTGCAGAACACTGTTACCAAAGGGCAGAAATTCGAAGTGCTGGAGACCAGTGGCAACTTTTACCGCATAGAATACCTTCAGAACCGCTTCGGCTGGATTGACAAGTATTTTGTTGAGAAGGAAGGGCAGGAGGAACCCAAGGTCATTGACCCGCACCATCCCGAGGAATTAAAGGGCAAGACGGCGACCGAGCTGAAAAAAATCTGTCAGGATTACAGCGCCATGGGCGTAGGCGTCGCAGTCATCAAGGACGGCAAGGTGTCCTATACCTACAGCTACGGATATGCCAACAAATCCCAGCGCAAGAAGATCAATGCCGACACCAAATTCCGTCCCGCGTCGCTCTCCAAGATCATCTCGACACTCTCCACAATGACCCTTGTGGACGCGGGAAGAATTGACCTCGACCGCAATGTGGAGGATTATTTCGGCTACCGTTTCCGCAACCCGCTGTTTCCCGAAGCGGAGATCACGCCGCGCATGCTGCTCAACCATTCTTCCTCCCTTGCAGATGAATACATTATATATACCGGAAGCAACGCCGGTACACGACTGAAAGATCTGGTGGTCGACCTCAAAAGCTACAACAACCAGAAGCCGGGCAAGGAATTCTCCTACAGCAACTCCGGCTTTGGCATCGTCGGTTCGCTCGATGAAGTGGTCACCAATATGCATTACATCTACTTCACCGACTCGGTGCTGTTTGACCGTCTGGGACTCGACGCGGCATTCGGCGGACAGAGTCTCAATGACAAAAACAATGTCGCCGAGTGCTACAAGGTGGGCAAGGTCGCCCGTTCCCGCGGTGTACTTGTCAAGGACAGACTTATCCGTGCGCCGGGAGATACCTATATCCTTGCGCAGGGCAGTCTGCTGATCAGCCCGAAGGATTACGCCAAGCTGATTACGATTTTCATCAACGACGGCATGTACGGCAACATCCGCGTCCTATCGAAGGAGGCGGTTAAAGAGGTGGAAAAGGAATACCTCAAGGACGACAAGTTCCGCTACTGCCTCGGCTTCAAGAAAAGCACCAATTACGTACCGGGACACGACATGTATTACCACGGCGGCAACGCCTACGGCGTTTACGCCAGCGTCTGCTACGACGAGAAGCAGAAAAGCGGATGTGTGGTCATGACCAGCGGCGCATGGGGTACCTTTGACGACAACCACTTCTACACCGTCTGCCAGAAACTTACCCAGCAGTGCTATGCTGATCTGATTGACAAAAAATAATAAAAAAACGGCTTCGCCCGGCATGGTCATGAAAGCAATTGCAAGGCGAAGTTTTTTTACATATCGTTTTCGGAATAAACCTGTGTTCCTGAAAGACACACCGACCTCTTGACAAGTTGTTTTGGATGCACAATCGGTTAAGAGATTTTCGCGTTGATGCAGTGCTGCTTCAGAAAGTGCTCCACAAAGTCAAAATCCGCGTCCTCGACGTAGACCTGATTCCTGTCCAGTTTCTGATTGACGTGGATGGTGTTCCTGCTCCTGCGAATTTTGAGAGCCGCCACGTTTCGCAGCTCTGTTGTCATAGTGCTGCTTGCGGCGGAAGTCAGACCGATGCCCGCCACTGTCGGTTTTCCGGACATCGCGCCCACCAACGCCGTGACCCATCCGATCGCCTGTGCCTTTTTGAACTGTTTCGGCATCTGAATATGGCGGACATATTCGTCGGTCATCTCAAACAGCACCTGGTACTTCCAGCCGTACAAAGCCCCTAAAATCAGATAGGCAATGACGCTGAGACAAAGCATGATGCCGGCTAATATGAGAAACAGCGTTCCCAGTCCCTGCCAGTCCTCCGCGCTCTGATAGCTGCCATCGCACAGTCCTATCAGAAAAGAAAACGCCAGCACTGCGCCGATCGAAATACCCAGCACCTTCCAGACCGTGAAGAGAATGGTGGGATTCTTCAGCATATGGTACTCGTATGACCAGCGGTAGACGCCGTCCGGACAGCGCCAGATATTCGCCGTCACCCTTTCACCCTGAAGCGTATCGTGTTCCGTCTTCATTTTGTTGTCCTCCTTTGAAAGTGATTTTTGCCGCTGCCGGGGATGCCCTTCTCTTTCGGATGGCATATCCCGCTTGTTACTTTCATTATACCATAAATGGATGTTGTTTCAAAGGATTTTTTTGGTTTTTCCTGGTGAAGATATTATTGAAAGCCGGAGCGCCTTTTTTTACGTCTTACATCAGCGAATCTGACTGCGCATTGGAGGGAAGCTCGACGGTGATGGAAAGCCTGTTCCCGTCGAGCGCAGCCTGTGCGTAACCGTGCATCTGTTCACTCAGCAGCTTGATAATGGACAGTCCGAGTCCGGTGGACTTGCGGCGGGATTTGTCCCCCGTGTAGAATCGGTCGAACAGCTTTTCGGGCTGAATGTCTGAAGGGTCCTTCACGGGATTGGATATGGTGAGCTTGGCCATTCCGTCCGATTCGGTGACGTTGACCGTGATGTCGCCTACGGAGTGATGAATGCAGTTGCGCACAAGATTCTGTATGATGCGCACGGTCTTTTCCCTGTCGGCGGTCACCATCACACGCCCGAATTCCCCGATGATCACGTCAAAGCCCTTTTCCTCCAGCTGCATTGCCGCTGCCGCGATACATTCCGCCGTTTCGTCGGTCAGGCAGAAGCGCTCGTAATTCAGCTCCGCGTCGTTGCTGAGCAGGTAGGAATATTCAAAGAAATGTTCTATCAGATCGCCGAGTTCGTCGGCGTGCTTTTTGATCACCGTCATCCGGCTTTTTTGCAGTTCGCTCGGGTTTTCCTTCTCCAACAGCTGCAAATATCCCTTGATGGAGGTCAGCGGCGTGCGCAGGTCGTGGGAAATATTGGCTATCGTCTCCCGGAACTGCTTTTCCTCCTGTTCGAGCGTCTGCTTCACCTGATCGTCCTGTACGAAGCATTTGTTCATGTCCGAGGCAAGGCGGGACACGGAATGGTCGAGCAGCGTCACATGCACGTAATTGCGGGAGCCGTCACGTAATCGCTTTTTCAATTGCTCCGAGAGCAAACGAAGCTCCCGCTTGATGTGAATGAGCAGAGCGACTGTCACAAAAAGCATCAGACAGAGCAGGGCAACGGTGTATTTCATGGTAATTCCCCCGATACTGATAAAACACAAATCGCAGAAGCCCGGAATCTGCACCGCGGCTTCTGCTTTTTGTGTGATGAAATGAAATGAAAAGTTGCAATCGAAATAATTACTTGATTTCGGTCTTTCTGAAGGTCAGATAGGTAATGTAGGTGAATGCAATGATATAAACCAGAGCAATGCCGATCACCTTGATCATGGTGCCGATCTCGGTGTCGTTGCCCATGTTGTAGGCGTCCGCGCCGAAGGGCGTCCAGGAGATCACGTTCTTGGCGGTGTCGCTTACGCCGGCAATCATGGAGGATGTCATGCCGAAGAAGACGCAGGCGATGAAGCCGATGGTGGTGACGATCAGGGACTTGGTCTTCACCGCGAAGGCAAGCGTAAATACAAACGCAGTCTGCGATGTGTAAGTCAATGCCATTATAGCAGTGATAAGAAAATATTTCAAGAGTGCCTGCGCGGAAAAATCGACGGTGGTGGACTCAAAGAGTATTTTGAGGTAAACCGACGCGGAATAAGGAGCGCAGAAGCCTGCGTTGAGCACATAGCCGATGATGGCGGAAAGCGCGTAGGGAAGCGTCATGACGCCTACCAGCAGGGAGTAGGTGATCATCTTGCCGCAGACCACCGTGAATCTGCCGCATGTGCCGGTGAGCGCCGACTGAATGAGCTTGTTCTCAAAGTCGCCGCAGACGAGCTGACCGGCCACAATGCAGCTTGCGAGGTTCATCATAACGACGTCGCTGAGCAGGGCGGCTGTGCTGGCGGTTGCCATGTCGATGTCGCCGGTGCTGACGAAATGAGATACCAGCGCGGTGGTGACGGCACACGCCGTCAGGATAAGGAAAAGCACTTTGTATATTGCCGATCTGTGGATTTTATAGAAATCAGCCTTGATGAGATTGATCATTGTATTGTCCTCCCTTTGACAATGTGAAATGTGGAATGTGAAGTGTGAAATTCAGAAAGAAAAACATTATTTCCTGCCGACCGCGGAGATGAAGTAATTCTCGAGCGTCTCGCCTTTGAGGAAGAAGCCGGTGGTCTTTACGCCGCTGTCAAAGAGAATGTCCGTGACCTTCTCCTTTTCGTCAGTGAAGTCATAAAGCTGTACGCTGCCGTCGGGCATTACCTTGAAGTTGGTGGTGCCGAGCTTGGATTCCAGTACTTCGGCGAGCTTTTCCGTGTCGGGAGTCTCTATCTGCAGGTAGTGTCTGCATTTTTCTTCCAGCTCTTCCAGCGTAATCTGTTCCTTGATCTCGCCGTGGTCGATGATGATGTAGTCGGTGGCGCACTGGTAAAGCTCCGGGAGGTTGTGGCTGGAAATGAGAATCGTCATGCCCTTTTCGTCGCAGAGTCTTTTAATCAGTTCTCTGATTTCCACAACGCCGATGGGATCCAGGCCGTTGATGGGCTCGTCCAGAATGACAAGCTCGGGATTGGTGAGCAGTGCAATGGCGATGCCGAGGCGCTGCTTCATGCCGAGTGAGAAGTCCCTTGCCTTCTTCTTGCCGGTGTTGGCAAGTCCTACCGTTTCAAGCAGCTTGTCTTCCACATCCGCGTCGGCAATGCCGTGCATGATGCGGTGCAGGTGGAGATTCTGCTTCGCGGTGAGGTTGAGCACCAGACCGGGAGATTCAATCAGGCAGCCAAGTCGGCCGCGCTCCTTGGAGATCGCCTTGCCGCGCTTGCCGAAGAGCTCGATTTCTCCCGATGTGGGAATCGAAAGCCCGAGTATCTGGCGCATGAGGGTGGTCTTGCCGGCGCCGTTAACGCCGATCAGTCCGTATATCCTGCCGTTTTCCAGCGTAATGCTGACGTTGCTGAGCACCTGTGTGCTGCCGTATCTCTTGGTGATATTTTCTGTTCTGAGAATTGTGTTTGCCATGAGGCTCACCGTTCCTTTCGTTGATCGTGGCTATAGAATAATCCCAAAAGGTTTAGAAAAGGTTAAGAGATCGGGGAAAAAGGGTAAAGAATCTTTATAATTTTGAACAAATTATTAAAAACATGAAAAATACTCAAATTTTACAGGCTGTCACTTGCAAATTCGGGACGGATAATGTATATTATTGGTGTATCTAATTTTAGGAGGCTATTTTATATGGCTGTTACATTAAATTGCAAGTATATCTCCGATTTTGTTTCTGAGCGGGAGCTTCAGGCAATCTCAGGACAGATCGCTCTTTCGCATGATACTCTCCACAACGGCACCGGTCTGGGCAATGACAAGCTCGGCTGGATGACCCTTCCCACCGATTACGATAAGGAAGAATTTGCCCGTATCAAGGCTGCCGCTGAAAGAATCCAGAAGAACAGCGAAGTGTTCATCGTCATCGGCATCGGCGGTTCCTACCTCGGTGCAAGAGCGGCTATCGAATTTCTGAAGTCCCCCAATTACAATCTTTTCTGCAAGGACACGCCTCAGATTTTCTTCGCGGGCAACTCCATCAGCTCCGCTGCACTGAATGAAGTGATCGCACTGTGCAAGGACAAGGACGTTTCCATCAACATGATCTCCAAGTCCGGCACCACCACCGAGCCGGCTATCGCATTCCGCGTGCTCAGAGGTATACTCGAGGAAAAGTACGGCAAGGAAGGCGCGAAGGCGAGAATCTTCTGTACTACCGACAAGGAAAAGGGCACTCTCAAGCAGCTCGCAGACGCGGAGGGCTACGAGACATTTGTCGTTCCGGACAATGTCGGCGGCCGTTTCTCGGTGCTTACCGCCGTCGGTCTGCTCCCCATCGCCGTTGCCGGATGCGATATTGATCAGCTCATGGCGGGCGCAAAGGAAGCACAGGACAGCCTTTGCTCCACTGATCTTGAGCAGAATCCGGCATACAAGTATGCCGCTGTCAGAAATATCCTCTACCGCAAGGGCTATTCGTCAGAGCTTCTGGTGAGCTACGAGCCTTATTTCCAGATGATGAACGAGTGGTGGAAGCAGCTCTACGGCGAGAGCGAAGGCAAGGACAACAAGGGCATTATGCCCAACTCGGTCGTCTTCTCTACCGATCTTCATTCCCTCGGTCAGTACATCCAGGAAGGCCGCCGCAATATCTTTGAGACCGTTATGCAGATAGACAAGGCAAAGAGCGAGCTGGTTCTCTGTGAAGAGGAGAACAACGGCGACGGTCTGAACTTCCTCGCAGGCAAGACCATGGACTTCATCAACAAGATGGCATTCCAGGGCACCGTTTTAGCTCACAACGACGGCGGCGTGCCGAATCTGGTGCTTTCCATCCCCGAGGCCAACGAATTTGAACTCGGCTGGCTGATCTACTTCTTCGAGAAGGCATGCGCGATTTCGGGTTACACCCTCGGCGTCAACCCCTTCGATCAGCCCGGCGTGGAGGCATACAAGAAGAACATGTTCGCACTTCTCGGCAAGCCCGGCTATGAAGAGCAGAAGGCTGCTCTTGAAGCAAGACTCGGCAAGTAATTTACACTATATTTTTTACAGGAGGTCATTCACAATGATCACACTTCTCACAGGCAAAAAAGGCTCCGGCAAGACAAAGAAGCTCATCGACCTGACACACGAGGCGGTTGTCAATTCCAAGGGCAACGTCGTTTGCGTGGAAAAGGGCGATACGCTCACATTTGACGTTGATCACAATGCAAGACTCGTCAATATTGAGGGCTACGGCATTTCCGGATTTGACAGCTTCTACGGCTTTATCAGCGGTCTTTGCGCGGGCAACTACGATATTACCGACATCCTTGTTGACTCTACCCTGAAGATCGGCGGCAGCGATCTTGACCAGCTCACAGGCTTCCTGGCCAGAATCAAGATGCTCACCGACTCCGCAAAGGTCAACATCACCTTCTCGGTTTCCGCCGATTCTTCGGAATTCCCCGAGGAGATCTTCAAGCTGGCTGAAATTAAGTAATCATAAATTTTTAAAAATCTATTGACAAAGCCGACTTGATTCTCTATAATATATTATCGAGTGTATAATTATATACGAGGTGTATTGTTTTATTATGCCGCTTGAATTAAATGAAATTTTTGTCACTCCCGACAGCAGTCTTCCGGTTGACGAGTGCTTTGTGTATGACGATCTGTCCGCCGAGGGGGAGCAATTGACCGTTTCCCCGGTGAAGGTGAAGGGACAGGTCAGAAATACCGGCGGTCTGGTGGAGCTTTGCTACACAGCGGAGTTCAGTTATTCCAAGCCCTGCGACAGGTGCCTTGCTATGGCCGAAAAATCGGTCAGGCAGGAGTTTGTCCATACGCTTGCGCTTTCCGCCGAAAACGAGGACAATGATGACATTCTGATCGTTGCGGGATACACTCTCGATCTTTTCAGTCTGGTAAGAGACGACATACTTCTGGAAATGCCCATTAAGCACCTCTGTTCCGAGGATTGTCTCGGACTTTGTCCGATCTGCGGACAGAATCTCAACGAGGGCAGCTGCGGCTGCAAAAAGGAAGCTGTCGATCCGAGAATGGCGGTTTTGGATCAGTTGTTCAAGGACTGATGCCGATTTGACGGCAGCCTGTACGAGACTGAGGGCTTTATTCTAATCAAGGAGGTGCTGAAGAATGGCGGTACCAAAGAGAAAAACTTCCAAGGCAAGAAGAAACAGCAGACGCTCCAGCGTATGGAAGCTCGACGCTCCCACACTCATGAAGTGTCCCAACTGCGGCGAGTACAAGAGACCTCACCGCATTTGCAGTAACTGCGGCTATTACAAGGGTCGTGAAGTTATAAAAATGGGCGAAGACAAATAATTTCTTCTGACTTTGCAATCGAAAGAAGCGGCTGAGATAACCAACGACGGTTTTCCGTGTGTTGTTTGATACAGCCGCTTTTTTATTTGAAGTCTGAGGGGAGTGAATGAGTACATGCCGGTAACAGTGAGCAGCACTCAAAACGGAGGCCTGGCACAAAAACACGGCGTAGAAGCAGGGGACAAGATTATTTCCATCAACGGCAACGAGATCAACGATATTTTGGATTACCGCTTTTACGAGACCGACCGCAGGCTTCAGATCCTTCTGGAAAAAAGCGACGGCGGGAGACGTGAAATCACCGTGCGCAAGGGTCAGTATGATTCACTGGGAGTGGAATGCGGCACCTACCTGATGGACAGGCAGCGTTCCTGCCGGAACAAGTGCGTATTCTGCTTCATCGATCAGCTCCCGAAGGGAATGCGGAAATCGCTCTATTTCAAAGACGACGACGACAGGCTGTCTTTTCTCTTCGGCAATTATATTACCCTCACCAATATCGATGAGCGGGAGATCGAACGCATTATCAAAATGAGGATTTCTCCCGTGAACATTTCGGTACACACCACCAATCCCGAGCTGCGTGTGAAGATGATGAAGAATCCCCACGCAGGGGAAGCGCTGCGGTTTATCAAAATGCTTGCCGACGGGGGAATCAGCCTGAACTGTCAGATCGTGCTCTGTCCCGAATGGAACGACGGCGCGGAGCTTGACCGCACGCTTCATGACCTGACGGCGCTGTGTCCCGCCGTGCAGAGCGTTGCGGTCGTTCCCGTAGGACTGACGAAACACCGCGAAGGGCTGGAAAAGCTGCGCATGTTCTCCTCCGACGAATGCGGTAAAGTGATCGATCAGATAGAAAAATTCGGCGACATGTGCGTCGAAAAATTCGGCAGCCGGATCGTGTATCCCTCCGATGAATTCTATCTGAACGCGGGACGTGAGATCCGGGGGGAAGAATTCTATGAGGATTACGCGCAGCTTGAAAACGGCGTGGGAATGGTATCGCTGCTGATGAGCGAATTTCTGTCCGCGACGGACGACGAGCCGGGAAATGACGGGCATTACCGCGCGTCAATCGCCTGCGGCACAAGTATTGCGCCGATTTTAAAAAAACTACTTGACCCCGCGCAAAAAAAATGGCATAATGCTAATTGGAAGGTTTATCCGATAGTTAATCACTTTTTTGGTGAAAGGATAACGGTTTCGGGTCTTATCACAGGACACGATTTGATAGAACAGCTGCGGGAACAACCGCTGGGGGATAGGCTGCTGATCTCGTCCTCCATGCTGGACAGCTCAGGTGAAGTATTTCTCGATGACCTGACGCTGGAAGATGTGCAGAAGGAGCTTCGTATTCCGGTTTCCGTTGTCAGAAGCGACGGGTACGAATTGCTTGACGCTTTACTTGGAAAGTAAAGAAAGGATAAATGAAACAATGTCAAAACCGATAGTTGCAGTAGTGGGTCGCCCCAACGTGGGCAAATCCACGCTGTTTAATAAGCTGGTGGGACGCAGGCTCTCGATTGTCGAGGATACGCCGGGCGTCACACGGGACAGAATCTACGGCGACAGCGAGTGGCGGAACCGTCCGTTCATGCTGATTGACACGGGCGGCATCGAGCCCGCCTCAGACGATGTGATTCTGTCGCAGATGCGCAGTCAGGCGCAGCTTGCCATTGATTCCGCCGACGTGATTCTGATGGTGACGGATCTGCGTTCGGGCGTGGTTGCCACTGATATGGAGGTCGCCGCTATGCTCCAGAAGAGCGGCAGACCGGTGGTGCTGTGCGTCAACAAATGCGACTCGGTGGGAAATATGCCGCCGGAATTCTACGAATTCTACAATCTTGGACTGGGAGAGCCTTACCCTGTATCGGCTGTTCACGGACACGGCACAGGCGATCTGCTGGACGCGATCTTTGAATACTTCCCGCCTGAGTCCCCCGAGGAACAGGACGACGAATACATCAAGGTGGCCATCATTGGCAAGCCCAACGCCGGCAAGTCGTCCCTTGTCAACAAAGTGGCGGGGGAGGAGAGGGTCATTGTCTCCGACATAGCCGGGACAACCCGTGACGCCATTGACACCGTCATCGAAAACGACAAGGGCAAATTCGTCTTTATCGACACCGCCGGCATCCGTCGCAAGAGCCGCATCAAGGACAATGTAGAAAAATACAGTATCATCCGCGCCGAAGCGGCTGTTGACCGCGCCGACGTTTGCGTGATCATGATCGACGCGACCGAGGGCTTCACAGAGCAGGATTCCAAGGTGGCAGGCATAGCCCACGAAAAGGGCAAGGGCTGCATCATTGCGGTCAACAAGTGGGACGCTGTCGAAAAGGACGGCGGCACCATGAACACCTTCCGAAAGAAGCTGGAAAATGATTTTTCGTTCATGTCGTACGCCCCGATTATTTTTATCTCTGCCAAGACGGGACAGAGGATAGACCGCCTCTTTGAGCTGATCACTTACGTATCCAATCAGAATGCCACACGCATTTCAACGGGTATGCTCAACGATGTGCTTGCGGACGCCACTGCGAGGGTGCAGCCGCCTTCCGACAAGGGCAAACGGCTTAAAATCTACTACATCACACAGCCATCCACAAAGCCGCCGACCTTCGTCTGCTTTGTCAACAACGCCGATCTGTTCCACTTCTCGTATCAGCGTTATCTTGAAAACAAAATACGCGAGACCTTCGGTCTGGAGGGCACGCCGGTCAGATTTGTGATCCGTGAGCGCGGCGATTCCAAAAAATAGGATGTAAGAAGCAAGAAATATTCATATTTATACATTATTTGCGGAGGTAGTAGATATCATGTCTATTCTGTCAACATTCCTGCTGCCGGTGCTTATTTCGGCGGTTATTGCCTACCTGCTGGGCAGCATCAGCTTTGCCATTCCTGTGACGAAGCTCTTCACAGGCAAGGACATCCGTACCATGGGAAGCGGAAACGCCGGATTTACCAATGTGCTGCGCTGCGTC
The DNA here is from genome assembly GCA_900317765.1 of uncultured Eubacteriales bacterium. Lineage (GTDB taxonomy): Bacteria > Bacillota > Clostridia > Oscillospirales > Acutalibacteraceae > RUG762. Next base: position 21,382 of record ONID01000016.1, read on the forward strand.
AGTGTTCCGGCGGCTGTCATTACATTCATAGGCGACTTCGCCAAAGGAATCTGCTCGGTTTTTATCGGTGAAATGGTGTTTAACCTGATGTGCAGCAATGTTCCTGATATTCAGAATGTTGCTATGGTGGGAGCGGGAGTCGCTGGACTCTTTGCCCTGCTTGGTCATCTCTTCCCGCTTTATTTCGGATTCAAGGGAGGCAAAGGCGTGCTGATCAGCGCGGGAATTATTTGTGCTCTTGACTGGCGCAGTTTCCTTTCGCTGGTGGTGATATTCCTGATTGCCCTTGCCATTACCAAGACGGTGTCCAAATGTTCGCTGACAGTGGCGTTCTTCTACCCGATCGTCACACTTTTGTATAATCGGTTTGTGTATAAATCAACGGCATGGCTGGCGATGACAGTAATTGCGGTGTGTTTTTCCGTCGTTGTGATTTACATGCACCGCGCGAATATCAGGCGTATTCTCGACGGCACCGAGCCCAAGACCATTGCGCGAAAAAAAGGCGATCCCGAGCCGCCCCGTGATCCGGACGGAAAATCGGACTCGGATGACAACAATGTACTTCATGAGGATGCCGAAGAATCGGAAACCGCAGAGTCGGCTGACGTGACAGGCGATACCTCTGATAATGCTGAGGGAGGCAATATATAATGAAAAAAATAACTGTAATGGGCTCCGGCGGCTGGGGCACTGCCATGGCGATGTCCGCGGCATCTACCGGGAACGACGTGTCCGTGTGGTCGGCTTTTCCGGAGGAAATCGAACGCATCGTTTCGACGGGTGAAAATCCGCTTCTTCCCGGGATCAAAATGCCCAAGGAACTGAAATTTACTTCCGATATCGGAGTGGTGAAGCAAGCTGACATTATCATCACTGCCGTTCCGTCCTTTGCGGTGGCAGGCGTGGCACAGAAAATCGCTGAAGTCGGTATCCCGGAGAGCACCGTGCTGGTCAATATCAGCAAAGGATTTGATCCCAAAACCTGCAACAGGCTTTCACTCAGTATTCAGGAAGCTCTCCCGAACAACAAGGTTGCCGTGCTATCCGGTCCTTCACATGCCGAGGAAGTCGCCAGGTTCATTCCGACTGCGCTGGTGGCAGCATCCACAGACCGAGAGACGGCGCTGATGCTTCAGGAGACATTCACAACCCCAAAACTACGCGTTTACACCAACCGAGATGTGGTAGGCGTCGAGCTTGGCGGTGCGATAAAAAATGTCATTGCCCTTTCCGCAGGTATCATTGACGGACTGGGACTCGGCGACAACAGCAAGGCTGCGCTCATGACCAGAGGTCTCAGCGAGATAGGCAGACTTGGCAAGGCGATGGGCGGCAACGAAAAGACCTTTGCAGGACTGACGGGCATCGGCGATCTTATCGTTACCTGTACCAGTATGCACAGCCGTAACCGCCGCGCAGGTATTCTCATCGGTGAGGGCGTTCCTGTGGAGGAAGCCATCAAAAAGATCGGCACCGTCGAGGGCTATCACGCGGCGAAGTTGGCACATGAGCTGAGAAACCGCTACGATGTGGATATGCCCATTATGGATGCCTGTTACAAGGTCTGTTATGAGGGCGGCAATCCCGCGGATGAAGTGTGTATGCTTATGACTCGTCCCACCAGACACGAGGACGACGAGACTTGGCTGAATTAGAGTGCTCATATTCGTTCGCTAAGATAGCAGTGATTGGTGAATAATGGACAATGAATAATGGAGGAAGCGCTTCGCACTTGGAGTTTTTTCAGGCGCGTAAGGGCTTCCTGTTTGCTTTTTGTTAGTTTTTTATAGGCGATTGTAAAAGTAAAAAGAAAAAAGCATAGCGCAGCGCTAACAAGCGAGCGTATGCGAGCGTGGGAGCCAGGGGGCAAGGCTCCCTGGCAGGTCAAGGGCAGCGCCCTTGCGGGGAGTGGGGCAGTGCCCCACGAGGGAGCCTAGCTTAACTTGTTAAGCGGTGCGACCGAGCAAGACCAGTGTCGACACGCAAAAGGCTCAGGCGAATACAGAAATAGTCCAATACAACGATTTTCTTGCCACGATCGAAGAAAAACTTCGTTTTGAACTATGCATGACCCCGCCAATTTCCGGCATTTTCGAAGTTTTACAATTACCTAATTAGTTTTTTAATATTGGAGGCGTTATGAAGAAGATGGGATACAAGGGACTGGTGATGGATATTGACGGGACGCTTTACAATTCCGACAAGCGCATTACGGAGGCAACCAGACAGGCGATCTTCCGCGCAATGGACGAGGGAAAAATCATCGCCATTGCTTCCGGAAGACCTACCCAGGGCATTGCAGACGTCTGCCGCCGACTTGAGTTTGCCGAAAGGGGCGGCTGCATCATGGCGTGGAACGGAGGAAGGATCACCGACGTCCGTTCCGGCGAGATCATCTCCGAGACGCTGCTTCCCGAAGGCGTTGTCGCCGACATCGCCGCGTTCGCAGCGGAACACGGCGTTCCGGTAGTGGCACATACGCGGGATCTTTTTATTTCCGAAACCCCGGAGGATGAGCTCATTCAGCTGGAAGCAAGACTCAACTGCATGACCGTCGAAAAAACTGATTCGCTTCCGGATTACGCCGACCAGAAGTTTTATAAATGCGTGATCACCGGAAGCGATGGGAAACTCGCTGCACTGGAAAAGACTGCCTCCATCCATTTTGAGGGAAGGCTCACTGTCTGCCGTTCCGAGCCGTATTTTTTGGATTTTCTTCCCTTCGGCATCGACAAGGCGCACGGCATTGATGTGCTCGCAGAGCACTTCGGACTGACCAAAGACGACTTCATCGCCTGCGGCGACGGCTTCAACGACCTATCGATGATCAAACACGCGGGACTGGGCGTGGCAATGGCCAACGCGCAGGAGGTGGTCAGACAGAACGCCGGTTACGTCACCGGCTCCTGCGACGACGACGGTCTTGTGGCTGTCATTGATCATTTTTTGATGGCATAACCGAATCGTTCATGATAAAAGCAGTTATGATTTATTTCGCAGCTGCTTTTGTTTAATATTAATAAAATTTTCATTGCAATCAGCGAATAAATGGTGTATGATATTTTTATATGAAAAATGATGGCACGGGGTGAAGATTATGGAAATGAAGGACGCGATTGTTGCGCGGCGTTCGGTGAGGAGCTATACCGGTCAGCCGCTCGATGAGCTTCTGATCGACGGACTTGCGGAGTTCATTTCGGGCATCTTGCCGCTTCACGACAACATTCCGGTTGACGTCATGCTGTACGGACAGGAGGACTTTCGCAGGGAATTCGGCAGGTCTGCGATTTACCGCGCCACCGATTTCGTTGTGCTGCGTTCGGCCATGAGCATCCAGGGGTATTTGCAGAACGTGGGATTCATCGGCGAGCAGATCGCCCTTTGGCTCACGCACAAGGGTATTTCCACCTGCTGGGCAGGCATGGCCAAGCAGAAGACACAGCCCTCCCGCGGTGAATTGCCCTACGTGATTTCAATAGAATTCGGCAGGGGCAACAACGCTCCCTTCCGTCGTCTTGCGGAGGAGGCTCCCCGCAAAAAGCTGCACGAATTCCTGCTCGGCGAGATCAGCCGTCCGGAATTCCTTCCTGTGCTGGAAGCCGGCAGGCTGGCGCCCTCGGCGGTCAATATGCAGCCCGTGCGGTTCCTCACGGTGGATGACGCCATCTATATCTGCCGGAAAAAGCCGCCCGTCAAATACAGCTATCTCGAGAACATACAGCAGATAGACGTGGGCGTGGCTATGGCGAATATGTATGTGATGTGCGACGGAAACTGCACGTTCGTGCGTCAGAGCAGCCCTCCGGAGCTTCCGCAGGGCATGATCTACGAATATACCATGCGTCTTGACAGCGGCGCGGATGAATCGTAAATACTGCACCAGCATTATTTATACATTAAACTATTTAAATTTTACCGGGAGGTAATTGACTATGGCAAAACGAAGAGTCGGTATACTGACAAGCGGCGGAGACTGTCCGGGTCTGAATGCTGCGATCAGAGGCGTTGCTTACGCCTCCTTCAATCTGATGGATGTTGAATTCGTCGGCATCAACGACGGATACAAGGGCCTGATCGACGGCACCTATCATGTGATGAAGCCGGATGATTTCACGGGCTTGCTGACCCTCGGCGGCACCATTCTCGGCACCAGCCGTCAGCCCTACCGCAACATGCGTGTGATCGAGCAGGACAATGTCGACAAGGTCGCGGCGATGAAGAAGAATTACAAGGAAATGAAGCTCGACTGCCTTGTCACATTGGGCGGCAACGGCACCCACAAGACCGCGAACCTTCTCAGCGAGGAAGGGCTGAACGTCATCGGTCTGCCAAAGACCATCGACAACGACATCTACGGCACCGATGTGACCTTCGGCTTCCACAGCGCGGTTGACATTGCCACCGACGTGGTGGACAGAATACACACCACCGCCAACAGCCACGGCAGAGTCATGGTCATCGAAATCATGGGCAACAAGGCGGGCTGGCTCACGCTTTACGCCGGCATCGGCGGCGGTGCAGACGTCATTCTCCTGCCTGAAATACCGTATGATATTGACAAGGTTATCGAAACCGTCGAAAAACGCACCCAGAAAAAGAGAAAGTTCTCCATCATCTGTGTCGCGGAAGGCGCCATTGATCTGGAAGAATCGGTTATGAAGAAGAAAAAGCGCATCGAAAAACGCGCCGCCGAGAATTACACCTCCGTCAGCTACCGCGTCGCCGACCAGATCCAGAAGGCAACCGGTATGGAAGCGCGTGTGGTCGTTCCGGGACATTATCAGAGAGGCGGTTCTCCCTCCGCGTACGACAGAGTGCTTTCCACACAGTTCGGAGCCTACGCCGCCATGCTCATCAAGGATGAGAATTACGGCAACACCGTTGCCATGATCGACGGCAAGGTGGGACACAACCCGCTTTCCGAGGTGGCGGGCAAGACCAAGTTTGTTCCCGTTGACTGCGAGATCATCCGGACAGCCAAGATGACCGGCGCGAGCTTCGGCGATTGACGAATGCATACAATGGCTTCGGTCGGGCAGGGAAATTCCCGCCTGACCGGGGCTTAAAGCTGTTATTTGACCCTCTGCAAGCGCAAAAAGGCCGATATTTCCGATAATTTTAATAGTATTGCAAAATTCTCTCTTTGTTACAAAAACACATTTGATGATTCGTTATTATGCACAATTATTAACTTTATTTGTCGCATAAATGAGAATATATGTGAAATTCAATCCCAAATACTTGCGAAAAACTCGGAAAAATCAGCATTACTTACAAAAATAAAATTGGCTTTATTATTTTTTTATAAGAAATTTGCTAAAAATGCTTGCATTTTGGCATATAATTTGGTATCATATACACGTAACCATATGCTATTTTGGTGATTACGGGTTATTAATTCTTTTAGGAGTTGAAGCAAAATGAGCAATGAAACCAATATCTCATCGGGAGGAAATCTGGCACAGCATCTTTTTTACGAGGGTAAAAACGTGCGCGCATACGAGTATCTCGGTGCACACCGTCAGAGCGACGGCTCGGTAGTATTCCGCACATGGGCGCCCAATGCCAAGTCCATCTCTGTCGTAGGTGATTTCAACGACTGGAATCCGCAGGCCAACTACATGTACAAGTGCAACAGCGGCGGCGTGTGGGAATGTGAAATTCAGGGTGTAGGCGATTTCTGTGTCTACAAATACTGCGTCGAGTCCAACTGGAACACAATGACCCAGAAGAGCGACCCCTATGGCTATCATTTCGAAACACGTCCCTCCAACGCTACCCGCTTCTATGACATAGAGGGCTATGAGTGGCACGATCAGGACTGGCAGGCCAATCAGCCCGCCGACAAGCTCGACAGACCCATGAACATCTATGAAATGCACGCCGGTTCATGGAGAACATATCCCGACGGCAACCCCTTCGGCTATGTCAAGCTGGCGGAAGAGCTTGTTCCCTACATCAAGGAAATGAACTACACCCATGTGGAGCTTATGCCTATGACAGAGTACCCCTATGACGGTTCATGGGGCTACCAGGTCTGCGGTTACTACGCTCCCACATCGCGTTACGGCGAGCCGAAGGACTTCATGAAGTTCGTCGATATCATGCATCAGAACGGCATCGGCGTTATCATGGACTGGGTTCCGGCTCACTTCCCCAAGGACGCACACGGTCTGTACCGCTTTGACGGCACACCGACCTATGAATATTCCGACTGGCGCAAGGGCGAGCACAAGGAATGGGGCACCTGCGTATTCGACTTTGGCCGCAACGAAGTCCGTTCCTTCCTCATCTCCAACGCTCTGTTCTGGCTCGACAAGTATCACATCGACGGTCTGCGCGTCGACGCTGTCGCATCGATGCTCTACCTCGACTACAACCGCAACAACGGCGAATGGATGCCCAATATCTACGGCGG
>ONID01000126.1 GCA_900317765.1 uncultured Eubacteriales bacterium
GCGCTCTTTCTCCCCGTCGGCTTCCAGCCAGCCGATAATTTCGCCGATATACTTGAAGCCGGTCAGCACTCTGCGCATTTCGCAGCCGTATTTCTCGGCGATCTTGGTGCCGAGATCGCTGCTGACGATGGTGCTGACGCAGACGGGATTTTGGGGAAGATTGCCCTGCGCCTGACGGCAGGACAACATGTAATTGAGCATCATAGCGCCGACTTCGTTGCCGGACATGAGCGTGTAGCCTTCCTCCGACTTGACGGCAATTCCCACGCGGTCGCTGTCCGGGTCGGTGGCAAGCAGCAGGTCGGGCTGTACCGTCTCGGCGAGCTTCAACGCGCATGCAAACGCCTCGCGGAATTCGGGATTCGGATAGGGGCAGGTGGGGAAGTTGCCGTCCGGCTTCTCCTGCTCGGGGACGACGGTCACATCGTCAATGCCGATTCTCTTGAGAATCGCGCGGACAGGCTTGTTGCCCGCGCCGCAGAGAGGGGTGTAAACGACCTTCAGACCCGCGTCCTTGCACAGACCGGGATTGATGGAGCATGCATCCACCGCGTCGAGGAATTTTTCCACGAGCGATTCTTCTATCCAATTGATCAGTCCCTGCTTCATCAGTTCGTCGAAGTCGCCGCGCTTTACGTCTTCAAAAATATCGAGCTTCTGCATGAAATCGTAGACCTCGCCTGCCGCGCCGTCGGTCATCTGGCAGCCGTCGCCGCCGTAGCATTTGAAGCCGTTGTATTTTGCGGGATTGTGGCTGGCGGTGATGACACACGCACGGCGTAGCTCAGCACGGGAGTGGGCTGGAGTTCGGGGAAGATGTATACTTTCACGCCGTTGGAGGCGAGCGTGGCCGCCGCGCATTTGGCAAAGTCGGTGGACTTGTTGCGGGAATCGTAGCCGATAGCGACGGCATGAGAACCGCCCTTCTGTGCCAGATAATCGGCAAGCGCCTGCGCAGCCATGCTGACAGTGTAGATATTCATTCGGTTGGTGCCTGCGCCGATCACGCCTCTCAGACCGCCGGTGCCGAATTCAAGATAGCGGTAAAATCTGTCGCTGATCTCGTCGTCCTTGCCCTCCACAGCCTTCAGTTCGGCGAGAATGTCCTCGGCTGTCGCCTTACCCAGCCATGTTTCATACAGTTTCATTTCTTCGTTTGTACATGCCATAAGTATTGGCTCCCTTCGTGAAATAAAATTAAACCCCAATTGACTCAAATTGGTAAAAACACATTTTATTATACAACAAGCATTTCCATTTGTAAAGCGTTAAAGCTCCATTTTTACAAGCAGATCATAATTTTTTTGAATTTTTTGTTGTTTATAACACATTTGCGGATAATTTCACTGCAAATGAAAACAATACGGTGTGAAAGGAGCTGACAATTCTATGTCAAGCATTAAGATTTCGCCCAAGGAATATGAAAAAATGACACGCCAGGCGGTTCCGCCTTCTCCGCTGGTCAAGGACTCGGCATTCGCCTTTGTCATCGGGGGTGCGATCTGCTGTCTGGGACAGCTGGTTACCGATACGATGCTGCGCTTTGGATTTGCGGAGGACACGTCAAAGAACGCCGCGTCCATCGCTCTGATAGCCCTTGCCGCTGTGCTGACCGCCCTCGGACTCTTTGCCAAAATCGCCAAATTTGCCGGCGCGGGAACGCTTGTGCCGATCACCGGCTTTTCCAACGCCATCGTGTCTCCGGCGATTGAATTCAAATCGGAGGGGCACGTCTTCGGCATTGGAGCGAATATGTTCAAGATAGCCGGTCCGGTGCTGGTTTTCGGAATATCCGCTTCGGTGATCTACGGCATCATCTACTGGATGTTTACCACGGTAAAATAACGGAGGTTTAGCATCGGGGTAAATTCTTACTATTTGTGATATTTGGTGTCGGCGTTGATGGAGAATGCGCGGTAGATCTGTTCGCAGAGCATGACCCGGGCCAACTGGTGCGGGAAGGTCATGGGCGACATGGAGAGCCGCAGGTCGGAACGTCGCTTGACTGCCTCGCTCAGACCGTAGGACCCGCCGATGATGAAATCAACCCTGCTCTTGCCGCCCAGGGCGATCTGCTCCAGTTTAGCCGCAAGCTGCGGGGAGCTCAATTCCTTACCCTCGATGCACATGGCGGCGACAAAGCTGCCCGAAGGGATTTTTTCAAGGATCCTGGCGCCCTCTGTCTCGATGACCTTTGCAATGTCCGCGTCGGAATACGACTTCGGCAGACGGCTTTCGCTCACCTCTATGACGGAGAATTTGCAGAAGCCGCCCAGCCGTTTGGCGTATTCGGCGCAGGCGTCGCGCCAGTATTGTTCCTTGAGTGTGCCTACACAAATGATGTTGACGGTAAGCATGCATCCTGCCTCCTTGGTGATTTGGAAAATATCTGTATTCTCACAGAAAATTCAATTTTTTACAGCGCAAAAAGATGGAAATTCCGTTGTTCCTGTGATAGAATAATATGTGCAGAATATCCTGTCTGCACAATTCAAAGAACAAGGGATGATACATATGAATGAAACTTTGAACAATCTGCTCGTCGCAGCACTTCACGACGAAAGCATCAAAGCTGCCCTGCTCGCCACACGCAGCTCAGCCGATCCTTCGGCGGCATTCTGCGAGTGTGCGACCTCGCTCGGCTATCCCATCACGGTGGGCGAACTGTTTACAATGGGCGAGGAATTCAACGCCGCCATGCTCCGCAGCGTCAACGGTGGGGGAGTGGAAGGCCCTGAAGGATGGGACGACGCCTATGAGATGTTCTTCTCGGCGCTGATCAACTGATATTCAACAAAAGCAGCATGGCACGTTTTACAGAATGCGATGCTGCTTTTGATTTTTTACTTCTTCTTATATTTTTTCTCCACTTCAGGGTATCTGACCAGATACATGATGCCCTTTTCAAACATGGAACGGCTCACACGCAGGCGTTTGAGCTGCAGAGGATCATCTCCGCGCCTGACAACGCCCGAGGTGGTGGTGAAGGCAAGACGGAAGCCCGCCTGTTTGAGTATTTCCTTGGAATTGCCGCCGTAGGTGCCATACGGATAGGCAAAATATTTGGAGCCTCCGAGCTTGGCGGATGATGCCTGGAGGTCCTTCACGCCTTTCTCAACGGATACTCCCTGCATCATGCCGCGGTTGGTGGGAACACCGCCTGTTTCGACGCGTCCGCGGTGCATGTTGTCCGTGTGGGAATGAAGCTCGATATTCGGAAGGGTCAGTTTGTAGGGCAGATTGTCCCTCCACGATGTGATGACAAAGGAGGTCGCCACAAATCCGTATTTGTGAAGCTCGGGCTGCAGCAGGTCAAAGAAATTGTCCTGTCCGTCGTCGGACGTCAGCAGAACGCATTTTGCCGGCAGTTCAATATTGCCACCTAACCATTCGTAAAGCTCATCCATTGTCAGGGTTACATATTCGTTTTCCCAGAACCATTGCAGCTGAGCGCGTACCGACTGAATGGAATGGCTGTTGCTGCCCTTGGTGGGTTCCTCCTTATCCGCGTCGTAAAAGAAATGGTACATCAGCACCGGCACAAAATCCGCCTTGACTCCGTCATAATGGCGGAACCGTTCGACATACTCCGGTTCACGCGGAACGAAATCCGTGCGGAACGCCGACTGCTCCATGGAAATATCCGAACCGGACACAACGCCGCAGCAAAGGGTTTCCATCCTTCCGGCAGCCTCAAGAGCCGCGGAAGTATCAATCGATTGCTTTTCCGAGGCCGAGACATCCGGCGCAAAGCATACCCTGCACCCAACGAACCCGACAACGGCAGCAGCTATCACAGCAAAGAGTACAATGCATTTCTTAACCAAACAGAGTACCTCCAAAAAATAATATATTCAGCGCGCAGCGCTCAAAAAATTATTATCTATTATTTATTCTCTATTCTTTATTATCTTAGAGGCGCGAATGCGACGCGCTAAGTGATGTATCCCCCGTTGGGGCAGAGAATCTGTCCCGTTATGAAGGACGCGTCATCCGAAGCGAGGAAGCAGATCGCACGGGCTACCTCTTCCGGTGTGCCGAGACGCATCAGGGGCGTGCATTCGGCAAGCTCTTTCAGGTCGTCGGGGCTGAGATGCGCGTTCATCTCGGTGTCGATCACGCCGGGAGCCACACAGTTTACCCTGACGCCGCTGGGTCCCACCTCCTGCGCCAGCGCCTTGGTGAGTCCGATAACAGCCGATTTGGTGGCGGAATACAGAACCTCACAGGAGGCGCCGACCTGTCCCCACATGGAAGACAGATTGACGATGCAGCCGCTGTGTTTTTGCAGCATGTATGGCAGAGCCGCTTGGCAGCAGAGGAACATTCCGTCTACATTCACCCCGAAGGTTTCCCGCCATTCGCCGTAGTCAATATCCGTGAAAAGGCTTTGCCTGGCTATGGCGGCGTTGTTGACCAGAATATCCACCCCGCCGAACTGTTCCCGCACTTCCTGAAACATGGCTGTCACTTCATCCGGCTTGGAAACGTCCGCTTTGACGGCGAAAGCCATTCCGCCGGACGCGTTTATTTCACGCGCCGCAGCACAAGCCGGTTCACGGCTGCGGTTGTAATTGATGACCGTGGGGTGTCCCTTGGCGGCGAACAGCCGCGCTGTCGCCAGACCGATGCCCCGGGATGCTCCTGTGATAAGGACGGTCGGTTTCATTTGCGGCACCTCCATTGGAATTATTTTTTAAACCGGACTTTCGGAAACCTCCCGAAAAAATTTTCCCGGTCAAAGCCTTCGGCGGTGATTTCGCGGGCGTAAAGGCTCATGACCCAGACGTCTTCGGGTATTCCGTCGGTCACAACGCCGTCGGATTTATACGCGATCTTGACAAATCCCAACCGCGTGTAGGTGCGGATGGCATTGTAGTTGGAGGCGCGGACTTCAAGGCGAATCTCGTTGAAGCCGCGTTTTCTTGCGTCCCTGATGGTTGCGGTCATGAGCCGTGAGCCCCAGCCCATGCCCCTGTACCGCTTGGCAATGCCTACGCCCAAATAGCCCACGTCGTCCGGCTCGTCGCAGCGTCGCACGATATCGCACCATCCGACAGCCCTGCCCCCCTGTTCGACAAGCAGAAACTGCGGATAGCCGCATTGCCGGCACGATCTGATGAACCTGATGATATCCTCCACCGGATAGCCGCCCGAAATGGACAGGAATTTACCTTCCTTTGCCACTTCGTCAAATGTCTCGCAGTAGGAAGCGGCGTATTTTTCGGAGGAACGCACTATTTTCAATTCGTCCATCCTGCCGCCTTATTCATCGTCTGCGAGAGCAGCCTGCATCATAATGGCGCATTCCAAACGCTTCTTCTCCATCTCGCAGTAGAGACTGTACGGCTCTAAAATGCTGCCGTTTTTCTCGTTGTTGATGGCGTTGCAGCCGCCGCTGCAATAGAATCTCGCCCAGCAGTCGCGGCACTTCTGCTTGTTGTAGATGGTCGTGCGGGCGAACTGCTTTTTGATATCCACATTAAAGGTGCCGTCGTTCAGATTGCCCATCTTCCATTCGTCGTGACCCACGAACTGATGACAGGGGAAAATATCGCCCTGCGGCGTGATGGCGACGTATTCGTTGCCGCAGCTGCACCCTCTCAGGCGGCGAATGGCGCAGGGTCCCTGATTGAGGTCGATCATGAAGTGGAAGAAGTTGATTTTTTCTCCCGCCTTCTTCATTTCAATGAGCTTCTTGGCGAGCGTCTCGTATTCCTCGAAGATCCTCGGCAGGTCGGATTCCTGTATGGAGAAATCCAGCTTGGGATCGGAAACGACAGGTTCCTCGGAAAGCTGGTCAAAGCCCTGCCCGTAGAGGTACATGATGTCGTTGGTAAAATCGAGATTGTATCTGGTATACGTCGAACGCGCGTAATAATCCTTGTCGCCCCGCTGCGCCACTAATTTTTTGAATTTCGGCAGAATCCTGTCGTGGCAGCCCTTGCCGCCCCAGTCGAGGCGCAGACGGTCATTGACTTCCTTGCGTCCGTCGATGGAGAGAACGCAGTTGTGCATCTCGCGGTTGATGAAGTCGATCTTGTCGTCGTCAAGCAGCAGACCGTTGGTGGTGATGGTGAAGCGGAAATTCTTGCCGAATTCGGCTTCCTTGCTTCTGGCGTATTCCACTGTTTTTTTGACGACGTCAAAATTCATCAGCGGTTCGCCGCCGAAGAAATCCACTTCCAGGTTGCGTCTGCCGACCGATCTTTCAATGAGGAAGTCGATCGCCTTGCGTGCGATCTCTTCGCTCATCAGGCAGCGTTCACCGCCGAATCCGCCCTTGCTGGCAAAGCAGTATTCGCAGGCAAGATTGCAGTCGTGACTGATGTTGAGGCACATCGACTTGACAGAGGCGTTAATCATCATATCGGCGAATTTCTCATAATCGTCGGCTGCGTGAAGCTGTCCCATATCAAACGCTTCGCAAAGCTCGGCGTAAGCCGAGTCAATTTCCTCCCGGCTGTAGTCACCCAGCGCTTCGTAGGCTTCGGCGGGTGTCTGCTCCGTCATGTTTTCGTTTGTAAAGTCAACCAGTCGGTAGGTGAGGTCGTCCACCACATGTACCGCTCCGCTGTAAACGTCGAGAATGATGTTGTAGCCGTTAAGACTGTATTTATGTATCATTATGAATTATGTCCTTCCGTACGGCAGAAGTAAAAGAAGCTGCCGGAATACTGTTTGTCCGGAACAAAACGCCGGAAAAGAGTACAAAGCCGCCGAATTACAAGAAATCCGGCAGCCTTGTCAAACGTCGGCACGATATACAACAAAATGCCGAACCAAAAACGAAGCAATAATTACTTCTCGCACTTCTGATTTGCCACGGTGCAGGAAGTCTTGCAAGCCGACTGGCAGGAAGCCTGGCACTCGCCGCAGCCGCCCTTGACAGCGCTT
>ONID01000082.1 GCA_900317765.1 uncultured Eubacteriales bacterium
ACCGAGAATGAGCATATGCTCAGCCATCCAGCCTTCCTTCCAGCCCTGATAGGAGGCAATACGGAGCGCGAAGCACTTCTTGCCGAGAAGGACGTTTCCGCCGTATGCGGAATTAACGGAAATGATGGTGTTGTCCTGCGGGAACTGGCAGATGTATCTCTTTTCCTCGTCAACGTCGCACTTGGCGTGCAGACCCTTGACCCAGTCGGTATTCTCATCGCCGAATGCATCAAGAACAGCCTTGCCGCAGCGGGTCATAATGGCCATATTCAAAACAACATAGATGGAGTCGGTGACTTCCAGACCAACCTTGGAGAACTGAGAACCGATCGGGCCCATGGAATAGGGGATGATGTACATGGTTCTGCCGGTATAGGTGCCTCTGGCGATGTCATAGAGCATCTTGTATGCGTCAGCGGGTGCCATCCAGTTGTTAGTGGGACCTGCTTCCTCTTTGGAGTTGGCGCAGATAAATGTGCGTGCCTCAACGCGGGCGACGTCGTTGGGCTTGGTGCGGTGCAGATAGCAGCCGGGGAGTTTTTCCTCGTTGAGCTTGATCATTTCGCCGGTCTCGCATGCTTCCTTGCGGAGAGCCTCGAGCTGTTCCTCGGAACCGTCGATCCAGACGATCTGATCGGGTTTGAGAAGCTCGGTCATTTCGTCGAGCCATGCGAGCATTGACTTGTTCTGAGTTAATGCCATAAAAATATCTCCTTTCACATTCGGGTAAGAGTAAGCTGACTGATCATTTACCCGAAGAGGTACAATTGATTGTACTTGGTAACATTATACAATACATTCACCTGTATTTTCAATTGATAAACTGTTAATATTTTTTTTAAAAATATGTTTTTTTTAACATTACCAAATAAAATATATGCAAATTATTCATAGACTTTCCGCACAGGCAATGCAACAAAAGAGCCGCAGAAAACGAATCCTGCAGCTCTTGAAAAATCAGTCTTCGGGAACGGCCGTGGCAAAAAAGATAATGTCACTGATGGCGCGTGTTCCGTCATAGTCGAGTTTATTCATGATCTTCTTGTTGAACATGATAGTGCCTGTCTGACCGCCGTCGAGGTTGTAGGCGATCCGGACGCCTTTTTTGTTGATCTCCTTGGCGAAGTTTTCCAGGGTGCTTCCTTTCTTTCCGAGTCTGCACAGGAGGTAATGCATGTCATAGTCAAACTGACAGATAGCGGCGCGGGGATAGGCCTCCCACGGTCTTCCGTTCTGATACTGATAGAGCTTGTCTTTCCTGGTGGAAACCTTGTAGTCGTCGATCAGCATTGGCCCGAAGGCAAGGGTATGAATGATCTTTTTGTTCTTGTAGACGTCGGTCTGGAAGAAATCCTTTTTGGACTCGTAGACGGAAAAATTGCCCTCGGTATCGTACACCAGAATATCCATTTTCGGCGTCAGGTGACTGCCGACGTTGTCCCTGACGAGGTTGCCGTAAAGAATCTCAATTCCGTAGGGTCTGTAGGCGCAGTAATCGCCCGACATGCCTAAAATGCCATTGGTCTTGGCGAAGATATTCTGCGGGTGATCGAGGTGCTTGTCACTGATGACGTTGTCCACGATGGTTCTTCTGAACTGGCTGGGATGCGCGATCCACACCTCGGCGTAGGTCATAAGACCGAATTTTGTTTTTTCGGTCCAGCATTTGACCTCGATGGTATCGTCCTTGTAATAATCAATCGGCTTGCCGTCGTAGTTCTTGCGTTCGTCGTCCTCGATCTTGGCAAATTTCGTCGCGTCCGGCTTGGGCGTGAGATAATCGCCCATTCCGAGGGTATAGGTGCGCGGAATATTGTGGATATCCGTCAGCGCTTCGACGAGCAGGTTGTTGGATGACGACTGAAAAAAACTGTCACGGTCACTTGACGAAAGAGAAACCTTGGTGAGATTCATGATGTTTCCCGACGAAAGGAACCACATGAGCAGGAGCACCGACATCACCGTGGCGGCGATTTTGTAGGGAAAGAATTTTTTATTATTGAGAAACAGACTGACTGCGTTTTCCGGTTGCTCGGATTTTACAGGTTCATCAGCATTTTTCTGAATATCCGGTTTTCTCTCAAATGACCGTTTTTCACGTCTATTTCTCTCTGCGCTGTCTGTGTGGGAGTTGTCTCTTTGAACGTTAATTCTCTCGCTTCCGAAAGCCCTGTCTCTGCTGTCGTTTCTCTCGCTTCTGAAAGCTCTTTCCCTGTTGTCGTTTTTTTCGCTCCCGAAAGCCTTTTCCTTGTTGTCGTTTTTTTCGCTCCCGAAAGCCCTTTCCCGGTTGTCGTTTCTTTCGCTTCTGAAAGCCCTTTCCCGGTTGTCGGTTCCTTCGCTCCTGTATGATCTTTCCCGGTTGTCATTTCTGTCAATGCCGGACAATTCTGAATAACCTCTTTGAGTGCGGTTTTCTGTACTGTAACTTCTTACGGGAAGCTCGTCGGTGCCGCGTTCTCGGACTGAAGTGCGGCTATTGAATCGGTTACTGCCGTGTGTTCGGGAAGCTGCTGTTTCACGTTCGGCGTGATAATCAGAACGATCTCTGTCTCCGGGGTATTCTCTGAAATCTCTCCCGGAAGGACGTTGAGCCGACGCAGGTCGATTGTCGGGAGGGGTTCGGTGACCAGATGGATTACTATTGTTATGTGCGGAATGGGCACCGCTTCCCCTCGGTCTGAAAGATCTGACAAGCTCACGAGCATGTTCATCCGAAATCAGTTTATCTGTGTTTCTGCTGTTTTCATCCATATATAGTATATCATCCCTTAATCTTCAAAAAAATTAATTCACGTCCACAGGTTTTTCGTTCAGCGTCGTACGATAAATGTAAATCCCGCTAATGGCAGCGCAAAGCATGCTCAGAAATATGACGCTGTAGTTTCTGATAAAATTATTGTATGAAATTCTGTCAAGTTCCATCCAGAGAGTAATTCCGACGGCGGCAAGCGAAACGACAGGGCAAACTGCCTGGTACCACACAAAGCCCTTCATCTTCTTGGATCGAATGGCAAAGATGACCGCCACTGCCGTAAAACAGACCGCGCCGAGAATCTGCTGCAATCTGACAAAGCTGTTGCCCGGGACCAGAAGAGCATCC
The DNA here is from genome assembly GCA_900317765.1 of uncultured Eubacteriales bacterium. Lineage (GTDB taxonomy): Bacteria > Bacillota > Clostridia > Oscillospirales > Acutalibacteraceae > RUG762. The sequence goes on from ONID01000082.1 coordinate 3,101, forward strand.
ACGTGCATACTGTCAAAAAGCCCCTGTGAACATCCATGCATCAGCAGAAACAGGAGGGCAATGTCTCCGTGTCTGCCCTTCATTCCTGCCTTCTCGTTGCTGTTTTTTGCGAAAAAAAACAGGAGTACGCCAAAAATCAGCAGCGAAAAAAACGCTTCAAAGTTGAAAACGGCGATCAGCCATTCGCCTCTCTGCGAGCTGTAAACCGTCAGGGGCCAGAAATGATATTTTTCACTTTTGATAACGAGACCGATGTTGTCCCCTGAAAAATATGAAGAAAGTCTGCCCAGCACAATGCCAATGGCTGCGCCTGTCGCCATGCAGTCAAGGACTGCCCCCGCATTGAACCGGGAGTCGAGTTTCTTGAGAACGGCAGCGGAAAGAAGCACACCGAGAATGGCACCGTAGAGCGAATATCCGCCGCGGATGAAATTCAGATGATCGCCTAACGACGCGTATTCCTCCGCATTGCAGCTCCAGTACATGACCCTGGAAAGAATAAAGCCCAGAGGCATGGAGAGCAGAATACAATTGAGCAGATCATTCTTTCTGCCTTTTGTAAAAAGTGAAAAGAGTACAAACGAAACAATGATCGCAAGTGTAATAGCCAAAGCCATAAAAACACCGTGCCAGTAAATGTTTATGCTGCCCATCATAAGAGCAAGATTATCCATTAGTGTTTTTCATCCTTTCTTTATTCAAGACCGTGCATCCTCAGGAATTGCAGTTGCGAAATACAAAATATCGCTGACCGGTCGTGTTCCGCCGTAGGCGACTTTGTTGATGATTTTTTTATTGAACATCAGGGTTGCGGTCTGACCGCCGTCGAGGTTATAGGCAAACCGGACGCCTTTGGACTGGAGCACTTCCGCAAATTCTTTTGCGGATAACCCATGATAATCAAGCGTGCAGAGTAAATAATGCAGGTTGTAATCAAACTGACATATAGCTGCTCTGGGATAAGTATCATTCAATTCTCCGGGATAATATCTGTTTGTCAGTTTGCCGGATTCATTTACAGCATAATTATCCACAAGCACCGGTCCGAAAGCAAACGTATGAACCACTTCACCCTTTGTGTAAATGGCAGTATCAAAGAATTCTTTATTATCCTCATATGCCGATAAGTTTCCGTTTTTGTCGAATACGGCAATATCAAGAACATTGCTGTAGTTATCTCTTATGAGATTTCCGTACTGAACGACAATTCCGTAGTTGCGAAATGCGCAGTAATCCGCCGTCATTCCCACAACGCCGTTTGTTTTTTGAAAAATATGATGAGGATGATCAAGATGTTTTTTGTTGATGACATTGTCAACCAATGTGCGTCTGAACTGGCTGGGATCGGTGATCCAGATTTCGGAAAAATTGAAAATATTTTCATCAATCTTTTCACGCCAGCACTTCACTTCAATGCTGTCATCATTATAATAATAGATAGGCGTGCCGTCAAAATTCTTTCGTTCTATGTCATATTTCTGCTCAAATTTTGTTTCATCCGGCGCCGGCGTCAGCGTTTCGCTCATTTCGAGGATGTACTTTCGCCGGATATAATGAACTTCGTTCAAAGAATCGCTCAGAAGGTGCTGTGCCGACATCTGAAAGAAGGAATCACGATCTTTGGCTGAGCTGGAATTCTGCTCGGTAACTCTGACGTTGGCCGACGGAAGCAGCCATGCCGACACCAGGATCATTACCAACAAAACAAGTATCCTGAATGTGGGTCTGGAAAATTCAATACCCGGCTGAACCTTTTTGTTGGTCTGATCAATCTGTGTGTTCTGTGTTATTTCGGAGGACTGCTCGGATGCATTCGTGTCGGGAGTTGTTTCGGAGGACTGCTCGGATACATTCGCGTCGGGATTTGTTCCGGAGGACTGCTCGGATGCATTTGCGTCCTGTATCATTTCGGAGGACTGCTCGGATGCATTTGCGTCTGCATTCATTCCGGAATGCTGCTCTGTATCTGAATAAACGGCATGAGTCTCGGGTACATCTACTGGGGCAGATGCCGGCTCAGGAATTTCCTCTGAGCTGTTGGGAGCAAATTCATGCAATAAGTTTTCAATCTGCGTGTCGGTAATTGACGGAGCATCTTTTTTCACTACAGATGTTCCTCCTTCATCATAATATTGATAATCCACGAAGGGTCAGTTGCCCTGTTCAAAGCCTCCGCAAATGGCGCTAAAGAGTTCGTCCGGAAGATCGATCAGCCATTTGCCTCCGCTGTATTTCAGCGATAAATCGTAGGTCTTTGTAGAACAGTATTTTCCGGAATTAGACATAATACTGTCCAGGGCTTCAGCGGCGACCTTTTCTGCTCCCTCATCCGAAAGACTCCAGGTTCCGTTCTTTTCCTGAACATAGCCTTCTTTAATTTCTTTCACATACTTCTTCCCGAGTTTTGTCGATTCTGCTTTCAGATCACCTGACAGCAGGTTCGGATTGAGAAATGTGAAATCGACCTTACAGTTTGCGTCAAGCGATTCGGAAGTGACGTCGCCGTTGATCTGGTAGCGATAGCTTTTAATGAGATAGTCATACAGCTTGCCGGCAAATACGCCTTCTACCTGCTTTTTCATAGAAAGGGAAACACCGCTTAAATATCTGTCCGATTCCGCGAAGTTTCCGTCGCAGACACTGTCGAAAAAAGCGGTGACGGTGTCCTTGGGATCGGAAATATTTCCCACGATCTTCATCGGCATATCACAGGCTGTCATAGACATCAATACGGCAAAAAACGCAATCAGGCAGATCATCTTTTTGGTTAATGACATAATATCAGACTCCTTGCTTAATCATCAAAATACCCCAAATTTTAATTCTTCAAACACATCATTCTTTATTCTATATCACATTCATAGAAATGTCAATAAATACAAAAGTTAAAAAACGTTGAGCAAAAAAATTTACAAATCATAATCCTGTAAAAATTCTTATAAATATGTAGATTTTATCCCTTGGGTATGTTATAATAGATTAAATCGCAAGTCGGTATTCTTTTGATATTTTGGAATGCCCCATTAAAGAAGGTAATGCTATGATGAAGCTGTACCGCACCGATAACAAGGTGCTACGGGAAATAGATACGCTCAAAGACGGATGCTGGGTCAATATGGTGGATCCCTCGTATAACGAGGTTGCTCAGATCGCTGACCATTTTGATATTGATGAAGCCGACATAATGGCTGCGCTCGACGATGAGGAAAGTTCCCGTATCGAGCTGGAAGACGGTTACACGCTCATTCTCATAGATATTCCGTCGGTGGAGGTCAGACACGACAAGAACCGTCACACCACCATTCCTCTCGGTATACTCATCACCCAGACGGCAATCATCACAGTATGCACCGTGGAAACGCCGATTCTCAATGATTTTATCAGCAAGCGCATCAAGGATTTCAGCACCAAGAAAAAAATGCGCTTCATTTACCAGATCATTGCGCGCACCATTTCCTTCTACCAGTCGACGCTTCGTACCATCGACAAGATGCGCACCGAGATCGAAGAGCGCGTAGGGGACAACACAACCGACACCGACCTGATCGACCTGCACGAGCTGGAGTCGACATTGGTGTATTTTGCCACATCCCTCAACGCCAACAGTGGCGTACTGAACCGCCTGACGCGTTACACCCGATTAGAGCAGTACCCGGACGACCAGGAGCTTCTGGACGATCTGATCGTCGAGAACAGACAAGCCATTGAAATGACCGCCATCTACCGGGACATCCTGAACGGCACCCGCGAGCTGATTTCCTCCATCATTGACAGCAAGCTGAATAATGTGATGAAGTATCTCACATCCATCACCTTAGTCATGGCGATTCCGACCATTATTTCAGGCTTGTACGGAATGAATGTGCCGTCGTCAGGCATGCCGTTCGGCGAATCCCGCGCAGGCTTTGCGATTGTATGTGTGATTACGCTGATTATCTGCGTGGCTGCCATGGTGGTTATGAAGAAAAAGAGAATGCTGTGAAAATTAACAAAGGAGGATGCTTCATGGATAACATACTGAACATACTCAACGACAATCCCCGTCTGTCCAATGCGGAAATTGCGGCTATGACCGGACTGACGGTGGATGAAGTGGGCGAAAAAATCGCCGGATACGAAAAAGGCGGCGTCATCTGCGGCTACAAGACGGTCATCAACTGGGACAAAATCGAGCAGACCGACAAGGTGACCGCCATCATCGAACTGAAAGTCACACCCCGCAAGGACACGGGCTTTGAAGCCATCGCCGAAGAGATCATGGGCTTTGACGAGGTGGAATCGGTGAGCCTGATGAGCGGCGGATATGATTTTTCGGTCTGCGTCACCGGGCGCACCTTCCAGGAGATCGCGCTGTTTGTGGCCAAAAGACTCGCTCCGCTGGACTCGGTGACATCCACCGCCACTACCTTTGTGCTGAAGAAATACAAAGAGGATGGCATCATCCTGTCCTCACAGAGCGATGAAAGAGGAGCTGACGTACTTTAATGAACTATGATTCATTGCTGAACCGGACTGCCCTCAGCATTCCGCCGTCCGGCATCCGCCGGTTCTTTGACATCGCCGCCGAAATGGAGGACGTCATTTCTCTCTCGGTCGGCGAGCCGGACTTTCCGACGCCCTGGCACGTGCGCGACGTGGCGATTGATTCCCTGCAGAAGGGACGCACAGGCTATTCTCCCAACAGGGGTTTTACCGCGCTGTGCAGGGAGATATGCAGCTACTACAGCCGCAGATTCGGACTGTCATACGACTTCAGGACCGATGTCGTGGTGACGGTCGGCGGTTCCGAGGCAATTGATCTGGCCATCCGCACGCTTGTCAATCCCGGCGACGAAGTGCTGGTGCCGCAGCCGAGCTTTGTCTGCTATGACCCCATCGCACGGCTCGCGGGCGCAGAGGTCGTGCCGATCGTCACCCGCAGGGAGGACGAATTCCGACTGACCGCCGAAGCGCTGCGCAGCCGCATCACCGACCGCACCAAGCTGCTGATATTGCCCTTCCCGAATAATCCGACAGGTGCCGTCATGCGCCGCGAACATCTGGAAGAAATCGCGCAGGTGCTCCGCGTCACCGATATTTTAGTGCTTGCCGACGAGATTTATTCCGAGCTTACCTATAACGGTCAGCCGCATGTTTCTATAGCCTCGGTTGACGGGATGAAGGAGCGCACGGTGGTGGTTAACGGCTTTTCCAAGTCCTGCGCCATGACCGGCTGGCGGTTAGGGTACGCGCTGGGGCCAAAAGAGATCATCTCGGTCATGACCAAGGTGCACCAGTACGCCATCATGTGCGCGCCGACCACCTCACAGCACGCGGCGATAGAGGCTCTGAAAAACGGCGACGAAGACATCAAAAAGATGCGCAACGAATACGACATGCGCCGCCGTCTGATCGTGAGAGGTTTCCGCGAGCTGGGACTCGACTGCTTTGAGCCGGAGGGAGCGTTCTATGTGTTCCCGAGCATTGACTCCACCGGAATGACCTCGGAGGAATTCTGCGGGAAGCTGCTCCGTGAAAAGCACGTCGCCGTCGTCCCCGGCAACGCCTTCGGGGAGTGCGGAGAGGGATTTATCCGCGTGTCCTACGCCTATTCCACCGCGCACATCAACGAGGCGCTGAGAAGAATCGGGCAGTTCCTGAAAGAAAACTGCTGAGCAAGGAGTGTTACACATGAAAATACACGCATATGCTAAGATAAACCTGACGCTGGATATTCTGGGCAGACGTCCCGACGGCTATCATGATCTTGTTATGGTCATGCAGTCGGTGGGATTGTACGACGAAGTGAATGTAAAGCTGACCGACATTACAGGGATAAAAGTGACAAGCTCATCGGCTTTACTCAAAGACGATCAGAGCAATACGGCTTATAAAGCTGCAAAATGCTTCTTTGAATACGCCAATATCAACGATAAGGGCGCGGAGATCACGATGGAAAAGAGGATCCCCATGGAAGCAGGCATGGCAGGCGGCAGCGCCGACGCGGCGGCCGTCATCATTGCATTAAATACGCTCTGCGGCACGGGCTATTC
>ONID01000203.1 GCA_900317765.1 uncultured Eubacteriales bacterium
TCAAGATACGGCGTGAACAGTCTGGAAGAGATGAAGCCCGATTTGCTCAGTAAGGCTTTGAACAGTCTCAGAAAAACCAAAACAAAATCAGCGTAACGATACAACAAGACCGCAGGCGTTCATTCGCCTGCGGTCAAACTATTTTACAAGGAGTTTTGTATTATGAATAACCGAATAAGATGCGATCTTTGCGGTGAAGAAATCACCGGCGAACCCTACATCGTGGAGGGACGACAACTTTGCCAAAGCTGTTACGATTATGATACCCTGCGCTGCGATTGCTGCGGAGAAAGAATCCTTGCATCCCATGAAGTCACCGACGACCATATTTCCATTTGCGAAAATTGTTATGAGGTTCGTTATCATCGCTGCGAACGATGCAATTGTCTCGTCCACGACTCGGACGTGTTCTGGGAACATGACGATTGCTACTGCCGCAGCTGCTACGAAGAAATCACTGACCGCTGCATCAAGGACTATTATTACAAGCCCTCTCCGATCTTCAATAAAATGCCGGAGGAAAGCCGTGTACGATATTACGGCATAGAATTAGAGATTGACTGCGGCGGAAGGGACGAAGACAATGCCGACAGCCTTTACAATATCGCCAATCGGGAAGGCGACCTTCTGTATATCAAGTCGGACAGCTCACTGGATGAAGGCATGGAGCTTGTCTCACACCCCTGTTCGGTTCAATTCCACAAGCGGTTGTTCCCGTGGAAGGAAATCATGAAGGAAGCCGTTGAGCTTGGATACCGTTCCCACAATACAAGCACCTGCGGCTTGCATATTCACATCGGAAGAAACGACCTCGGAGAAACGCCGGAAGCGCAGGAAGAAGTCATCAGCCGGATCATGTTCTTCTTTGAAAGTCACTGGAATGAAATATTCAAATTCTCCCGCCGGGGAGAATACGCCGTAAATCGCTGGGCTTCGCGGTACGGCTACAAGGACAGACCGAAGGATATTCTGGAGGACGCGAAGAAAAACAGAAAAGGACGTTATACCTGCGTCAATATCACCAATAGCAGCACCGTAGAAATACGCATTTTCAAAGGCACGCTCAAATGGAATACCTTCATGGCGGCAATTGAGCTTGTGGATTCAATCTGCGATAACGCAATCAGGTTGAGTGACGAGGAGCTTCACAAGCAGTCCTGGATTGATTTTGTGCTGTCCATAGACCCTGATTACACCGAACTCATAAAATATCTCAAAGAAAAGAGGCTGTATGTCAACGAGCCTGTGGAAGACGAGGAGGAAGTGTAATGTGCGCGATATTCGGACTGGTGAATTACAAGCATTTATTGAGCAAGAAGCGAATGAGAATATTGCTCAATCGACTTGCCGTTGCATCCGAAGTCAGAGGAACCGACGCTTCGGGCATTGCCTACGTGAAGAAGGGAAAAATGGTCATCTATAAACGCCCTGTTCCGGCGCGTAAGATGCATTTCTCCGTTTCGTCCGATACAACGATTGTCACCGGACACACCCGCTTCACAACACAGGGTTCCGCGGAACTGAACTTCAACAATCATCCCTTTATCGGCAGGACGGAGGAAGGAAGATTCGCCCTTTGTCACAACGGCATTCTTTCCAATGACGTTGAACTATCCAAGACAGAAAACCTGCCGGAAACGCCAATCCAGACCGACAGCTATGTGGCGGTGCAGTTGATTGAAAAGCAGGGGAGTCTTGATTTTGATTCTATCGGAGAAATGTCCGAAAAGGTAATGGGATCCTTTGTCTTTACGATCCTGAATGATGACAATACACTCTACATTTCCAAAGGCGACAATCCGATTTGTCTGCTCCACTTCAAAGACCTTGGGTTGTATATCTATACTTCCACACCCGAAATCATGGAGGAAGCATTGAAGGGTGATCCGCTGACTGCTTACGATTTTGAGGAAATCAGAATACACGAGGGAGAAATCATCCGCATAGACCGTTGCGGGAATCTCAGCAGGAGCAGCTTTACTCCGAGAATAAATTACGGCTTTTCCTACAACCGTTACTGGCAGAGACTCGACAGCCTTTATGATGATGACAAAGAGCTGGATATTCCTCCCGACGATCTGGACTTGCTCTATGAGATGGGCTATCTTGATGAAGATATTGAAATTCTCACCAATGACAGAGATCTGTTGCGGTATTGCATTGAAGAAGCAAGAATGTTGCTTTATGGGTATGCGTAAGGTGGTGATAAAATGAGTCATAAGCACAAGGAAGAAAAACAAATTGCCAAAAGTGTTCTGGACGCCCTGTTGTCACAGATTCCGTTTTCATCGTTGCCGGTATATCAAATGATCGTGTGAAAAGCCAGGCCATGCTTCAGATTAATGTGTCTGATTGCCGTGTAGAATTCAGCGTAAGCATTTTCAGAAATCAGTAGAGATATATATGTTATTGCATTTGGCAAGCCAAA
>ONID01000111.1 GCA_900317765.1 uncultured Eubacteriales bacterium
TCCTTGACGACCTTGCCGCCCTTGAGGTGTTCCTCGACGATGCGGGGAATATCCTCGATCTTGACGCGGGAATAGAAAGAGCCTTCGGGATAAACGATCATAATCGGGCCGAGCGCGCAGAGACCGAAGCAGCCTGTGCGAACGACGTTGACTTCCTTGTCAAGACCGGCCTTGGCAAGTTCTTCCTTCATCTTGGCGATGAGCTTTTCGCTGTCGGAAGAGGTACAGCCTGTACCGCCGCAGATAAGGACGTTCTTGCGGAAGGTCTGACCCTCGTATTTCTTAGCCTCTTCAGCCGACGTGCGCATAGCCACATGAACGTATTCACGGGCTTTGACTTCCTGCAGGTCGGAGAAGGTCTTAATCTGCAATGTTTCCATTTTAAACTATGGCACCTCCATATTAGATGATTGGGATTACTGTCTGTACTTGGCTATAATGTCGGGAATATCCTTGGGCAGCAGACGTCCGTAAACATCGTCGTTGACGGTGAGAACGGGAGCCAGACCGCAGGCGCCTATGCAGCGGCAAGCCGTGAGTGAGAAAAGTCCGTCGGAAGTGCATTCCTCGGGCTGGATTTTAAGCTCCTCGACGAGCTTGTCGAGCAGAGCGCCGGAACCCTTGACATAGCAAGCGGTGCCGAGACATACCGAGATGTTGTACTTGCCCTTGGGGGACAGTGCGAACTGTGAGTAGAAGGTGGACACACCGTAGACCTTTTCGAGAGAAACCCCGAGACCGTCCGCGATCATTTCCTGGACCTCGATGGGCAGGTAACCGTAAATGTCCTGAGCCTTCTGGAGCACGGGCATGACAGCGCCGGGCTGAGACTTGTGCTCAGCGATGACCGCGTCGAGCTTGCTCTTTTGTTCTGCAGTGCCCTTGAAAGGCAGCGTACTGATTCGCTTCTGCATGAAAATTTGCCTCCCTGCAACTAAATTTTACCGCCGCGCGATGGGAAAACCGCACCGCGGCATTGATTAATAATGTAGAACATGTCTGCAAGAGCCCATAAGCGCCGATGTGTCTTCTCTGCATGCTGAATACAACATATAGGAGACATCCGGGCAGAATGCGCTCTTTAACATATAAATTATATCATCTCAAATAGAATTTGTCTACAGTTATTTTTTTCATTTGGCATGATTTGCCAAAATTTACATATTAGACAAATTCACTACATAATTCTTTGTTTATTTACCGATTATAGGAAGAATGAATAACCGCACAGGGTCAAAACATCGTTATAAATGTATCAAATTTTACACGTTTTTGTGAATGGTGAAATTATACAAAAATTGTGGAAAAGATTTTCGCTCAGACTGAACTGAAATCTCATCCGATAGCCGATTGAAATATAAAAGGAAATTCCCACGATATGATTAGCAATTTGTCTTGAAATAAAATAAAAAAGAAATAATAATCCCCAAATCAGACACACCAAGACAGCAATGATTCATCAATCCCATACCATCCGCATATATTTTAATCAATAAACACCGCTAACAACTAACGGCTCATTCAACAGGGGGAAACAAAATTGAAAATCATCGTCAAAAAAGTCAATCCGACCCGGCAAAAGGAACACAAAACACGCAAAAAAAGCACCGCGCTGGCGGCAGCGGTATTGGCTCTGCTGGTCTTCCGCTATGCGTCAGGCAGCAGACTTGCGGCTGTACAGTCTTCCTCAGAAGGCGGCAGCATGGCAGGCCCTTCGGAAACGCAGACCGTTCCTGATACGGGCAGCAACGGTCTTTCATCCCTTTCCGACGAAGACGAAACCTTGCCGACCACCACGACCACCACGCTGCCGCGCAGCGCCGGAACCACCACCGCGCCGCTGAACACCGGCGACAGCCTGACGGTGGACGACGAACTGGACGACCTGCTGCTCGACGGGGAGGAAATCGACTCCGGCATTTCATCAAGCTATAACGGAAAACTCGATATTCCCTCTAACGTGCGTCTCGACAGGCTGGACTTCGGCAGCGACTTTGTCAAGCCCCTCAAAAAGGCGCGCATCACCTCCCGCTTTGACTACCGGGTGAATCCCGTCACAGGTCGGTACGTGTTCCACACGGGCATGGATTTAGGCGCGGCGAGCGGCTCGGACATCATGGCGATGAAGGCGGGCAAGGTGATCAGCTCCAGATACAACGGCGGCTACGGCAATGTGGTGATTGTCGAACATGCCGACGGCATCCGCACGCTTTATGCACACTGTTCCAAGCTGCTGGTCAAGGCGGGGGAGAAGGTGCGCAAGGGACAGGTGATCGCCCGGGTCGGCTCCACGGGCAATTCCACGGGACCGCATCTCCACATTGAATTCCGCAAGGGCGGCAAGAAATACGATCCCGAATGGGTGATAGGCGGTATCTATAATTGAATTTCTCCGTCAAAAACTGTCGCGTCAGCGTGAGCTTCTATTTCTTTGCGCTGCTTTGTGCGGCGGCGTTCTTTGACCGCAGCGGCACGATGCTGTGGGGGCTGCTTGCTGCGCTGCTGCACGAATGCGGGCACCTTGCGGCGATGTTTTTCATTCCCGGTCATGCGCCGAGGGAAGTATCCTTCACACCGTTCGGAATAAAAATATCAAACAGTCCCCTTTCGGAATTTGCAGGAGGTAATGGAACCGTACTGGCTGCGGGCAGCGTGACAAATTTCCTGTCTGCCGCCTTGACATTCGGCTTTCTGCCGGCATTCGCAGGGGTCAGTGCGGTGCTGGGACTGCTCAACATACTCCCGGTGGAGGGCATGGACGGCGGTGGCATCCTGCGGCTTTGGCTGCAAAGGCATATGCCGGAATCCAATGCCCACCGCGTCGTCCGAAGAGTATCGTGGGCGACGATCGTCGTATTGGGGCTTTCAGGATTAACGATCCTGCTTGACACAGGTTACAATTTTACGCTCCTCGGAGCTGCTGCCGCACTGGCACTGGCGGGAATGAAAAAAAGAACCGGCGAAGACTGACTGCTATCATCACAGCAGTCGGTTTCGCCGGTTGATTTTTTTATATGTAATTTACAGAAAAGGCTGTCTGTGCTCAGACAGAACAAACGGGCATTTATGGCAGAAGTCCGATTAAGCCGATCACGGTGCAGCAAATTCCCACCGTGTAGATGAGCGTCAGTTTGCAGTATCGCTTGATATTGTCCTTCCGGTTTTCGGGAATGCGTTTTTTGCGTCTGCCGACGATATATCTCACCCTGTCACGCTGCAGTGTGAGCAGTGCGGACAGACCGAATAACACCAGACACAGGCAGTAGTAGAAGTTGACGCCGTCCTTGCCGAAGATCAGCCACAGCACGGGCAGCAGGAACGGTACAATGAAGCAGGAAAGATACAGGAAGTAGGGGATCATGTCCACATCGTACTTCATATTCCAGAAAAGCACCCGCATCAGGGGGTTGCCGGTGTTGTGCTTGGCGATGTATTTTTTCTTCATCTTGCATACTTTCCGCAGCCAGATGTTTTCGATATACATTCTGTAAACCGTCAGACCCAGCACAAACGGCAGAAAAAACATTAAAACAGGCATTGAGTATGTTCCTTTCATTTAAGCATGATTTTTTATTATAGCAGATTTATGTATGGCTGTAAAGGGTTTTTTGAAAATTTCTTGAAAAAGTGATGGATGTCTGTACCTCCCTTGCAATTATGATTCATTTGTGGTAATATGTGGTAAATAATCATTGTTTTGCCGGAATTATCCAAATGTCTGATCGGACCCGGACAATGATTTTTGCGGACAGCCGTCCATTCAGATCTATTGGGCTTTTCCTAAGGAACTGTGAGGAAATACGAGGAGGAATGATTGATGAAGAAAAAGCAACAACTATTGAAACTGACGCTGTTGTTATCGGTTATGCTATCGGCGTACCTATTGGGTAATACAACGCTTACGGCATCGGCCGATGCTACTGTCACATCACACGCTCCCGCTGCGATGTTATCAAGCAGCGCAACCGAGCTGCTCACGATCACGCAGCAGCCGACGGATTGCAGTGTGGCAGTCAACGGCAAGGCACTATTCCATGTGGCAGCCGGCGGCGAGGAACTGAGCTATCAGTGGCAGCAGCTGAAAACTGCCGAAGGCAGCCAGTGGGTGAGCATATCCTCTTACGAGGGCTGCCGCACCGACACGCTCACAGTTCCCGCTACCGAGGGACGTAACGGCTTCAGATACCGCTGTCTGATCACTGACAGATCCGGAAGCAGTGTCTATACCCAAGAGGTCGTCATGACGGTACTTCCCGCCGTGACATTGACCAAGGACACGGCGGATGTAACCGCCGAGATATACAGCAACGCCGTTTTTCACGTGGAGGCAAACGGCGGCGGACTGACCTATCAGTGGCAGTATTATGACCTTACCGCCCAGAGCTGGCTTCCGGTTGACCCGCAAATCCTCGGCAGCTTCAGCGGTGAAGCAACTGACACCTTCTCCGTCAAAGCACTGCCTCAAATGGAAAAAAAATACCAGGTACGATGCCTTGTTACCGACGAAGGCAACAATAAAGCCAAAAGCACACCGTCCTGGATGAAAATCGCCGTGAGCAGCGCTGCGACCATCGCGGCGGAGGACTTCGGCGCAAACGGCAGCGACACAGCGGACGACAGAAAAACCATTCAGTCGGCGCTGAAATTTGCCCGCGATCACGCGTCCGAAGCCGCTCCCATCACGGTCACGCTTTCGGGCGGCACATTTTATCTGTCTGAAAGTCTTTTCATCTATTCGCACACGCGATTGACGCTTTCTTCCGATACGGTGCTGAGCTATACCGGCGGCGAAGGATGTATGCTCCAGGGCGGTGACGGCACACAGGCCAGCTATGACACCCTGACAGACGTTGTGATCAGCGGAGGCGTCTGGAAAGCCAACGCATCATCCTTAGGCTGCAAGACGCAGCCGATTGGCATCAAGAGCGCCAACAACATCACCCTGACCGGTCTGAATATGCAGGATTCCTCCGACCATTCCATCATGCTCACAGGCGTCAACGGAGCGGTTGTCCAAAACTGTTCCTTTACGGGCTTCGTCAGAGTGGACAACGGCACGATGTATTCCAAAGAGGCCGTGCATCTTGATTTTCTTCCCTTTGACGACGGCACACGCTTTCCCACAAAGAACGCAGCGGTGACAGACTGCACGTTTGAGAACGTGGCAAGCGGCATCGGGACCCACAATTACGGCAACGGGTCTTATGAAACCGGCATCACCGTCAGTGGATGTACATTCGGGGGCGTGATCTACAACTGCGTGAACGCCTACTGTATGAAAGATCTTTCGGTCAGCGGATGTTACGCCGAGAACTGCGGTTCATTCCTGCGTATGTGCGACTCTGTGGGCACATTCACATCCAATACGGTGCAGGGCAGCGGCCCAAGGTGCTTCTCCGTGCTGGAGGGAAGCTCCGCTACCGTCAGACAATGCGGACTCAGCGGCGTAGGCAGACTCCAAGAGGTTGAAGACGGGGAACCAAGCAGTATTCAGAAAACGATCGGGCTGTTTGTTCTGGATTCGGTCTGCGTCATGGAAGACAACGAGCTTTCCGATATTCTCGGCGTGGGAATCATGGTGAAAAACGGAAGCGCCAAGTCGGTGATCAGCGGCAATTCCGTTTCGGGAGCCACTGAGCAGGGAATCTATTATTCCGACGCCGGGGCAACCGGAAAAACGATAGAAATTGCAGGCAATACACTGTCCGACTGCCAGGGTATTCTTTCGGATTACGGCGAAAGCCTGATCACCGGCAATACACTGGACGGTTGTACCAACGGAATTCTGGTCTGGTGCGGCAGCTCGGAGATTAAATCCAATACCGTAAGCAATTCCACAGAATACGGCATCAGAATCAACGGTACGGAAAGTCAGAAGGGCAGCGCCGATATTGAAAACAATACCATTACCGGCAGCGGATCGGATGATCTTCGCATAGAGGTCAATTGTTCCGGTTGCGTCGTCAAAAACAACAACACTGCCAGCGAGTTTCGCTTTACCTATTCCGTCAAGGCAGGTATTGTCGCGTCGGGAAACGGTATCCAGCCCCTTCCCGAAACGCCGCAGACGACCTGCACTCCCTCCGGAACACGGATTACCCTGAACTGGAATCAGTGCGAGCGCGCGGTGGAATATATCATTTACAGTTTTGATCCTGACAAACAAACCAAAAAGCAGATCGGATTCACCAAGGATACGCAATATCTGATTGCGGGACTTAAACAGAATACAACATACAGCTTCCTGGTAGTGTCCCGTGACGAGTCCTCCAACGACTGCTTTTACACCTATCCCGCCAATGTGGTCAGCGCTGTTACCGGCGTCTATGAGGGCGCGCCCGTCATACTTTCACATCCGGAGGACGTTGAGACACAGGATGGCGATACCATTTCTTTCTCGGTGACGGCGGACGGCAGCGACCTCTGTTACCAGTGGTATTATAAAAAATATGACTCGTCCGACTGGAATGTGTGGAAAGGACACGATACGGCTTTCACCACGGCGTTGGCCAATCTCTCATGGGACGGAATGCAGGTGCGCTGTGAGGTTTCGGATACCCAGGGGAATACCGCGAAATCCGACCCGGCGTTGATTACTGTTCCGCAGCCGCTCGTGATCGTCACACAGCCGGTCAGCCAGACAATCAAGCTCGGTGATCCGCTGACTGTTTCGCTGCAAGCGACAGGAAGCTCGATTCAATACCAGTGGTATTTCATGAAAAACGGTCAGACTTCCTTCAGCGAATGGAGTGGACATACCCGTAAGTCCGAGACATGCACGCCCAATGTCACATGGGACGGCATCCAGCTCTATTGCGTATTGACCGACCGATTCGGCAATACCGTGCAGTCCGAGACGGTTACTGTCACGATCACACAGCAGCTTGCCATTACGCAGCAGCCGGAAAGCCAGACCGTTGAGCTGGGCAGCCCGGTGAAACTTTCCGTCACGGCGGAGGGAATGGGTCTGCAATACCAGTGGTATTGCAGGAAAGCGGGAGAGGATTCCTTCACCGAGTGGAGCGAACACACGAAGCCTTCCGAAAAATATACACCCGATGTATCGTGGGACGGTGCACAGCTCTATTGCATAGTGACCGACCGATTGAATAATACCATTCCATCCGAAACCGTTACCATTACCATCACCCGACAGCTTGCCATTACGCAGCAGCCGGAAAGTCAGACAATCGAGCTGGGCGAACCGCTGAACCTTTCCGTCACGGCGGAGGGAATGGGTCTGCAATACCAGTGGTATTGCAGGAAAGCGGGAGAGGATTCC
>ONID01000132.1 GCA_900317765.1 uncultured Eubacteriales bacterium
ATTCTTTTCCTCGCAAAGCAGGAGCGCGGTGGCGGTGGACGACAGCGGACGCATTGCAGGGCTGTATATTCTTCACCCGAACAACGTCGGTCGATGCGGACACATCTGCAACGCAAGCTACGCGGTAGCTTCCGATTGCCGCGGCATGCACATAGGCGAAGCGCTGGTGCGGGACTGCATACAGGCAGCCGGACAGCTCGGCTTCCGCATCTTGCAATTCAACGCCGTGGTTGAAACCAACACAGCCGCCAGGCGGCTGTATGAAAAAATCGGATTTCATCAGCTGGGTGTGATTCCCAAAGGATTCAGAATGAAAGAGGGGCATTACGAAAACATCTGCCCTTACTATATAGAACTGTAGATTATAATTGCTATTATTATTTGGAGGAATGAAACATGTCTGAAACACTGACAGGCTTAAAGCGCAGCCATTACTGCGGCACACTGAGAGCCGAAAACATCGGAGAAACAATCACGGTCTGCGGCTGGGTGCAGAAGCAGCGCGACAAGGGCGGTCTGATCTTCATCGACCTGCGCGACCGCACGGGCATTCTGCAATTGACCTTTGACGAAACCACCGACAAAGCCGTATTTGAAAAGGCAAAGTCCTGCCGCGTGGGAACCGTCCGCGAGCGCTCGTCCAAGAACCCCGAAATTCCCACCGGCGACATTGAAATTGCCGTCACCGAGCTGAGAATCCTCAACAAGGCGATCACTCCCGCCTTTGAAATTACCGATAACTGCAAGACAGGCGAGGACATCCGTCTGAAAAATCGCTATCTTGACCTTCGCCGTCCGGTGCTGATGAAGAATATTCTCTTCAAGCATCAGGTCATGCAGGCGACGAGAAAATACTTCTCGGACAACGGGTTTATCGAGATAGAAACGCCCATGATGATCAAATCCACTCCCGAAGGCGCGAGGGACTACATCATTCCCAGCCGTGTACACAACGGCAGCTTCTACGCCCTGCCGCAGTCACCGCAGCTCTACAAGCAGCTGCTCATGGTGTCCGGCTTCGACAAATACTTCCAGCTGGCACGCTGTTTCCGCGACGAGGATTTGAGAGCCGACCGTCAGCCGGAATTTACACAGATCGACGTGGAAATGAGCTTTGTCGAAATATCTGATGAAGGAAACGATGGGCATCGACATTCCCACTCCGCTGCCGAGAATCACATACAATGAAGCCATGTCAAGATACGGCTCCGACAAGCCGGATACACGCTACGGAATGGAAATCACCGATATTTCCGACATAGCCGCCAACACCGGCTTCGGCGTGTTTACCTCCGCCATCGAAAACGGCGGCAGCGTGCGCGGTATCTGCCTGAAGAATGCGGCGAAGATTTACACCCGCAAGGAGATCGACAAGCTGGTGGAATACGTCAAGGGCATCGGCGCAAAGGGACTTGCGTGGATCCGCTGGGCAGACGAAGCGCCCACCTGCACCTTTGCAAAATTCCTCGGTGAAGGTCAGCTTGACGCGATTCTCACCAGAATGGGTGCGGAAAAGGGCGACGTGCTTCTCTTTGTCGCGGACAAGAATAAAGTGACTCTTCCGGTACTCGGCGCACTCCGTCAAGAAACCGCCAAGCGGCTGGGCATTATCCCCGACACCTTCAATTTCCTCTTTGTCGTGGAATTCCCCTTCTTTGAGTACAACGACGAAACACAGGGCTGGGACGCCATGCATCATCCCTTCACGGCTCCGCTGGACGAATGTATTCAGTACCTCGACAACGCGCCGGATAAGGTCTACGCAAAGGCATATGACCTTGTGCTCAACGGCATAGAGCTTTCCTCCGGTTCCATCAGAATTACAGACCCGGAATTGCAGGAAAAGATGTTCGAGGCGCTGGGCTTCACGCCGGAACAGGCGCAGGAGAAATTCGGCTTCCTGACCGACGCCTTCAAATACGGCGCACCGCCGCACGGCGGCTTCGGTATCGGCATTGACAGGCTTGTGATGCTCATGCGCAAAGCGGAATCACTGCGCGACGTGGTTGCCTTCCCGAAGGTCAAGGACGCCAGCGAACCCATGACCAACGCGCCGCAGCCGGTTGATGACAAGCAGCTCGCCGAACTCGGCATTGCTGTGATCAAATAGTGGTAAATTTCTTATCGGACGCATATATTCCAGCGCGAAGCGCTCCGAAACTATTATCTATTCTCTATTATTTATTCTTTATTATTTTAGCGAGCGTCTTTTTCCCAGGCGAGCGCATCGTGGGGTGACGGTTATGTGGAAAAGCGGAAGACTGACGGGCGAGAGGATTTATCTCAGGGCATATAAAACAAGCGACGCGCAGGCGCTTTCCGACATGACCGCCCGCGATGAAATATACCGCACAACGTATAATATTCAGCGGGATTTTGACGTAGCACACGCCCGCTGGTGGATTAAATTCAACGCAAACTGCAGACGTACAGGGACTTCGTATGAATTCGGCATATTTGAAAACGGAACCGACCGTCTGATAGGCAACATTGGCATCGTGAATGTCAACAGCAGGTGCCGTCATGCGACGCTTGCCTATTACATTCATCCTGACATGTGGAACAAAGGCATTGCGACAGAGGCGGGAAACGTGATTCTTGATTATGCCTTTGGGAGACTGGAGCTGAACCGCGTCGGCGCGGTGTGCATGGTGGACAATTCTGCGTCCCGCAGAGTACTGGACAAGTTAGGTTTTCAATTTGAAGGCATAGCCCGACAGGAGATTATGAAGGACGGCGTTTTTTTCGATGTGGCACATTATGGGCTGCTGAGTGAAGATTTCGATCAAAAGGAGACTGTCAAATGAAGCTGTTTAAGTACATCAACCAGGCTGGCGGAGTATTCGCCGCGTTGTTTTTCCTCGTTATGATATCACTTGTCAGGAGAGGAATTATAGGCAAGGCCTATTATGTCGTTGGAACGTTTTTTCTGATTTTTTCAGCAATGTTTATTGTTACGGCGTTTGTGCTGATGTTCCGCAGCCTTATGTGGCATATACGCAACAAGAAGCTTGGGGCGATGGTGCGTCATTATTTCTACGCCTATTTTGGATTTTATGTGTTACTTATCATCATAGACCATATCACCATGGGCAGCATAAGCTGGGCGCACAATGTGCTTTACTCCTTTATTGGCGCTATGCTGGAACTGTACGCCCACGGATACAAGCTGGAATTTATTACCAAGAACGCTGATCCGGAGCCTGATGCAGAAGAGTCGTAATTCCATTGAAGGCAAAAAATGCTTTTTCTAACCGTCATTTTTAATCAATAATTAATCATAAATTGCATGAACATCATTAGTTTTTTGTAGATGACTACAAATATGAAAAATTATTTTGTATAAGTTTGACATTTGAGAAATTTAGGTGTATAATATGCAGGAAAGTTGATAAAGCTAATGCTTATCAGCGGAAAAAAATGAAGAAATTATCCGAAAGGGGTAACCAACATGGCACGTACAAAGAAAACAGCTGCCGCAGCTCCGGCAGAGGTCAAGGAAGTCAAGGAAGAAGTAAAGGCAGAGGTCGCAGCAGTCGAGGAAGCAGTTGAGGCTCCCGCTAAGAAGCCCGCAGCTAAGAAAGCTCCCGCTAAGAAGGCTCCCGCCAAGGCCGAGAAGGTCGAAGCCAAGGAAGAAGTTAAGGAAGAAGTTAAGGAAGAAGTTAAGGCAGCGGCAAAGGCTGAAGTTTTCATCGAGTTCGGCGGCGTACAGGTTTCCGTTGACGAGATCATCAAGAACGCAAAGCTGACAGTCGGCGAGGACAAGGACGTCAAGATTTATGTCAAGCCCGACGAGAGCAAGGCATACATTGTTGCCGGCGAAGAATCCGTCGCTATGGACGTTTACTTCTGCTAATTAGTTCCGATAAAGCGCATACATTTTTGTTTCAACGATTATTTAATAACCAAAACCGCGGCAGGTCGTTTTCGAGCGAACTGCCGCGGTTTTTGCGTTCATCATGTATTGTTTTTCCGGATTTTGCAATGGTCAGATTCTCTTTGCAATTTCCAGTGCGATATCGAATTTGTCCATGTTGTGATTTGCGTCGTTCAAACCTTCGACGCGGTATTCGTTTTCGGAAAGAACATCCCCCGTCGCAAGAAAGTCGTAAAGCTCCAGACCGTGGAAATCGCAGACCGACTGTACTCCGGCAAGCTCCATTTCAACGGCAATACATCCTTCGTTCCTGCGCAGGGCCATTTGTCCGACAGTCTCACGCATGAATGCGTCGGTTGTCCAGACTCTTCCCTCCACATAGGGCAAGTCAAGCTCCCGGAAGATCTCCGCCATTTTCCCGTGGTTTCCGATTTCTATATAATCTGCGGGCGGTGCATAGTGGTATGACATTCCCTCGTCGCGGTAGGCATGTGTGGGAATGACGAATTTTCCCGTTGTCTTTTCACCGTCCAGACTGCCGGCAGACCCGAACATGATGTATTTTGTCGCGCCGATAAGATAGTTTGATTCGATACAGAACTGTGCCGCCAGTGTGGAGCCTATTCCCGACAGGTAAAATCCGATCTTCCTGCCCTCATGGGTGAATTGATAAATCGGGATAAAGCCATTCGAAGCGTGAATATCGGCAATTTTGGTGCAGTCAAAGGTTGCAAGCACGGTGTCGAATATCTGCTTTGAAAACGTGACTAAGCAGATATCGACCAAGTGTTTCTGTTCACCGTAAAAGTCCCCGAAGCTTACGATCGACGGTGTTTGGTTGTCGAATGAGTCGGTTATCATGTTTGATTCCTCCGTTTGTCTATGTTCCTCATATGCATTTGAAGCATACGTTTGCCCGCCTGACGGTGGCTGTCGGATTCCTGATAGAAATCCGACATCATCTGACACGGAAATTCGTTACAATGACCGCAAACGGATATTCCCTTATCCTGACAGCACTTGACGGGATGGCAAATGTCGCTGTTTGTCCATTCTGTCGCGCGACAGGAAGGGCATTTGCCGTCGAGATAATCCCGGCAGACTGAGCAGTCCACGCCGCAGAATCCGAGTTGATTGATTTCTTTGGTGTTAACGCTGTCAGCGTCAAACCCTTCGTTCATGACATAAGCGTATGGCAAAAGCTGCTGAACGATTAATGCCTCCCGTATGATTTGCAGCACACGCAGTTCCCGTTTGATCATGATATGATCAAACAGATTTGCGCTGGAATAGGCGTCGTTGACCCGGATGGCTTCGTCGATGTCGGCAAATTGCAGCGAAAATTCCGCTTCTTTCTCGTAATCGTCGAGATGCTGCTCCGCGATTTCGTTCTCTACAGCACACACATAATAGAAATTCTCCTGCTCAAAGAGAGTGTCGTCTTCAAAATTGCTCTTGTGCCTGCGCATGACGCTGCCGAATTCAGCAATGCTTTCGGGAATGACGGTCAAGCCGACTTCTTCCCTGACCTCGCGGACAAGGGCGGTTTTCGGGTTCTCGCCGGATTTGATGCCGCCGCCGGGGAATTTGTAATATTTTTCCTTCCTGCTGTAGACAAGGGCAATTTTTCCTTCGCTGAAAATAATCCCCCTTGCGGAAGGACGGCGGAATACCTTTGTGCATTCGTCGTAATCGTGCAGGTCAATTTCAAAAAGCTGTTTCATTGCTTTTCCTTCCATTCCGCGTATCGTTTCTTTCCCCACCAATAGGGAGTGATTTCTTTAAGCGTAACCGTTTTGCGTGCTTCTAAGTCGACAAGAATTTCCATATCTTCGTTGCGTTCATCGAGCTGGTACAGAAATTCCCGACAGGCTCCGCAAGGGAAACCGCCGTTTCCCGCAGGCGGCTCGTCCCGGCAGGCGACCAGCCGCTTTATCCGTGTCTGACCGCTGGTGAGATACATATTCAAGGCGGCGACACGCTCGGCACAGAGATTCATCACGCCGCTGCAGCTTTCAATGCAAAATCCTGTGTATATTTCTCCGTTTTCCGCTTCAATGGCGCATGCGACGTGATGTGCTGTAACGAACGGAGATACATCGACAGGACAATACTGTTCGCTGGCTTTTTTATATAGAATTTCCCAGATGTCCAAGATATGCTTCCTTTCTAATGAGAACTATCTATTCCAGCGCGTTTTTTCTCCAGGCGCTTCATTATTATCTATTATTTATTCTCTATTATCTATTCTCTTAGCGGCACGCATGTGCCGCGCTTCAGCTTCCCGCGCTTTCGTAGGCGTCAAGACCCTTGTGCCAGACGAACAGGGCGATTGCAAGCAGAATCACTGCCGCAATGACAGGTGCGAGAATGCTGAAAACCGGACGTGTGTGCCGCAGCAGATAGCTGGCGGGGTAATAGGATGTGAGGGCAAAGGGAATGACATATGTCACTGCGCCTCGCACCGCACGGCTGTAGATGCTCACCGGGTACTGTGAGAATTGATTCAGATTATACGCGACCTCCATCAGATGTCCGCTGCGCTTGGTCCAGAATGCAATCGCGCCGAAAATCGTCTTGATCGAGGAATAGATCAGCATACCGAACAGTATGGCAATCAGCGCAAGGGGAATATCGTACCAGATGAAGGGCAGATCGATGTGTCTGATGGACGTCACCATCAGCGCAATGCCCAAAAGCAGCTTGCCGAACGCGTCCACCTGAAATTCCTCCACCGTGACGATCAGCAGGGTGTTGATGGGACGCGTGAGGTATTTGTCAAATTCTCCCTTGCGGATCATCCAGTAGCCGACATTCCAGATGTTGTCAAAGAGCAGGTGATCCAGACCGTTGGGAAAGAGGGAGAAGCCGTAGATAAACAGGACTTCGTAATACCCCCATCCGCGCAGGTTTTCCACCCGACCGAAGATGATCGTCAGAAAAGCGATGTTCGACCTTGTATTCCATGAGCTTTTTCAGATGCAGCGCTGCAAACATTCTTTGCAGCCGGAAAGCCCGATGAATTTCCTTAAAAAAATGCTTAATACGATTCTTCTTCAAAATATCCCTTCTTTATTCCAGCGCAAAGCGCTCCAAAATTATTATCTATTATTTATTCTCTATTATCTATTCTCTTAGCACGCGGCAAGCGCAGCGCCATTATCCTCCCTGTACGGTGACGTGGCGGAGGGCAGTGGAGAGAATCAGCTTAGAGATGAGGTAGAAGCCGATGACCCAGCCGAATTGAATGGCAAGGCGCAGCGCGGCTTCACTGCCGGAATACTTGCCCATGTAGATCATGACAGGCGTGTAGCATAGGGAGGAAAAGGGCAGCCATTCCAGATGCTGGATTTGATGATGTTGAAGCCCCAGAGATTCTTGAGGAAGAACGCCATGAAGCCGAAGCAGACGTTCATGTAAAACGAAAACAAATAGCTCAGCAGCATACTGACCAGATAGAACAGAAACGCGGCAATATCCAGCGAAAATCCGCCATAGGCGTTGTATTTGTAGATTTCGACTCCGATGACGACCGGAGCGAATATCAGTCCGAATGTGAGCAGTTTCCAGCCGATTTCGGTGAAAAGGAAGGTGCTGTGGAAGCTGACAGGCTTGATCAGACGCATGGCGATATTGCCGTCCTTGACCTCTTCGCCCACGTCGTAGGAACCGTCGCTGTCGGTGAGGAATCGGGTCATGGCGGTAATAAAGAGAAACACG
>ONID01000091.1 GCA_900317765.1 uncultured Eubacteriales bacterium
GTCGCGCTGCTTCCCGCTGCAACGGTGACGTTGCCCGGCTGCGTTGTGATGGAAAGCACACTGACCGTCACGGTGTTGGAACTGACGGAATTGCCGCTGTCGGTGATCTTGCAGTAGAGCTGGATGCCGTCCCATGTGTTGTCTGGCGAGACGGTTTCGGTGGCGTTGGTGCGGTTCTTCCAGACGCTGAAGGAAGTCTGCCCCTTCTTCTTGTAGTACCACTGGTATTGGAGCGAATCGCCAGTTGCCTTGACGGAAAGTGTCAGCGGCTTGCCCGCGATGATGCTCTGGCTCTTGGGCTGCTGTGTGATGGCAAGCGAGCCATAATTGTAATCGACCGTCGCGGAGCTGAAAGCATTTTTCCAGTCGGAAGCGTTCCATTCGGTTTCTGAGCCGGCGTAATGGACGGTTTTGACAGCGCTATTATCAAACGCGTTACTCTCAACAGACGGAGATTTCGCCAGAATGGTGACGGTTTTCAGATTGGTATTGTTTGCAAACGAAAATTCGCCGACGGAATTGACGGATTCCGGGAACGTGATACGCTCAAGGGAATCACATGCACTGATTCCGTAGTCCTCTATTATCCTGACCGATGATGGAATCTCGATGGATGTTAATTGACTGCAATGATAAAATGCCGAATCGCAGACGGTTTTGACCGTGGCGGGAATGGAATAGCCTGTTCCGGTTTTTTCCTCGGGATAGCGGATCAGCTTCGTTTTATCCTTGTTGAAGAATACTCCGTCCACAGCGCAGAAATTCGAGTTGCCGTCCGCTACATGAATGGCGGTCAGCGCCGTGCAGTTGTCAAAAGTCCATTTCTCTACAGACGTAACCGACGCGGGAATGGTGATGGCTGTCAGCGAACTGCAGCAGTTGAAAGCACTTTGCCCGATCGTTTTCAGACTGTCCGGAAGGGTGATGTCCGTCAGTGAAGTGCATTTGTAAAAAGCGTAGTTACCGATGGAAGTTACACTGTCCGGAATGATGATATTCGTCACCGAGGAACAGTTTCCGAAAGCATTTTCACCGATCGCCGTGACATTGCCCGGGATGATCACGAAACTGTCTGTGCCTGTGTATTTGGTCAGCACGCCGCTTTCGACGGAGAAATCCGGGCAGTAATTATATGTGACCGTATAGCCGGTTCCCACGAAGGCGTCATGAATCGTATTGCCCACCGATTGAGTTGGAATATTTTCCCAATCCTCCTGCGAACCGCTGTAATACACATTCGTCACCGATTCGGGGAACACTCTGGTGCTTATGGTAGGTCTGTTGCAGAGGAACCGAACGGTTTTGAGGGAAGTGGCGATAAAAGCGACACGGTCTATTTTCGTAACGGACGAGGGTATGGTGACTTCTGTCAGATTGGAGCAGTATGCAAACATAGATTCAGACAGCAATTTTACGCCGTTGGGAATGACGACGCTCGTCAGATTGGAGCAACCATAACAGGCAGAGTAACCGACCGATGAAAGATTCTTGGATAATGTCAGTTTCTCAAGTTTCTCGGCACGGTAAAACGCACCCCAATCGAGTTCTGTTACCGTATCCGGCATGATGTAGGATGTGTTGGCAGATGCGGCCGCATAGCTGATCAGCCTGGTTTTTTCCACATTCATCAGCGCACCGTTTTCTACGACGAAATGATCGTTGCCGCTTGCTATCTTGATACTATTCAGTTTTTTGCATTCGGCGAAAGGATTCGTACCTATTTTGGTAACACCGGCAGGTATCGTCACTCCTGTCAGATTGTAGCATTCCTGAAACGCGTAGCCGCCGATTTCGGTCAGTGAACCGGGCAGGGTAATACCCGTAAGATGACTTGCCTCGTAAAACGCGTCGTATCGGATGCACTCCACGCCGGAGGGGACGGTATAGCTCTCGTTCTCTTTGGCGGCGGGATAGGCTTCGAGCTGCTTCCTATCGGCAGTGTAGAGCACGCCGTTCACTGAGGTAAATTTTTTATTGTCCTCCGATACGGTAAATCCCTGCAGCTTTGTGCAGCCCTTAAAAGCCGCACTGCCTATCTTGGCAACCGAAGCGGGCAGATAAATACTCGTCACGGAAGATTTGTAACTGAAGGCGAACGAGTAAATCTCGGTAACGCCGTCCGGAATCACCACGTCGCCTCCGCTGCCGTTGTATTTTTTCAGCACGCCGTTTTCGATAGTGAAGTCGCTTGCGGCAAAAGCTGTGGTTCCTCCGCGCATCATCGGAACAAACGCCGCCAGCAAACAGAACACCATTGCCAGCGACAGGCTTCTAATGGCTTTTCGCATAGATAAAACTCCTTTGCTAAAAAATCTAAACGAATTGACCGGCTGTGCGCCGTTTCGTCAATAATATTTACAATAAACGGAGTTATTTGTCAATAAGTATACAAGCTACAGACCAAGGATTGACTCATGCTGTTTTTTTCAGTTGGCTATGTTCAGTTTTTCGCAAAACTACTTGATCGTAATCGTCGCGGTGCTGGAAGTAACCTTGTTGCCTGCGCCGTCGGTGACGATGCAGCGCACCTTCATTCCGTTCCAGGTGGAATTGGCAGTCGCGGTGGTGGAAGCGGTCGTGCGTCCGTTCCAGTTGCTCCATGAGGTTGCGCCGGTTTTCTTGTACTGCCACTGATAATTCAGACCGCTTCCGGTTGCTTTGACCTTGAAGGTCGCGTTCTTGCCCGCTGCAACGGCGACATTGACGGGCTGCGTCGTGATGGAAAGCACGCTGACCGAAACGGTGTTGGAATTGAGCGCACTGCCGCTGCTATCGGTGATCTTGCAGTAGAGCTGGATGCCGTCCCATGTGTTGTTGGGAGAAACTGTTTCGCTTGCATGAGTCCTTCCGTTCCAGACGCTGAAGGAAGTCTGTCCCTTCTTCTTGAAGTACCACTGGTATTTGAGGCTGCTGCCTGTCGCTTTGAGCGTAAGCGTCAGCGACTTTCCGGCGATGATGCTCTGATTCTTCGGCTGCTGGGTGATGGTGATGCCTGCCGAATTGACCTTGACGGTAACGGTGTTGGACTGCGCCTTATTGCCCGCACTGTCCTTCACAATACAGTAGAGTTGAATGCCGTTCCATGTAGCGTTGGGAGTCACGGTCTCGGTCGCGTGCGTGCGTCCGTTCCATGCGGTGAAGGAGGTCTGCCCGGACTTCTTGAAATACCACTGGTAGGTCAGTCCGCTGCCTGTGGCTGTCAGCGAAAGAGTAACAGGACTGCCGAGGTTGATTGTCTGATTGGTGGGCTGTTTGGTAATGGAAGGAGCGCTTTGGGTGAAGGTGACCTTGGCAATATCGGAATAGAGTTGTTCTCCGTCGCCGTTGGTAATCTGACAGTAGAGCATGATGCCGTCCCATGTGGCATTGGGCTTGACGGTTTCTGCAGCGGAGGTATGTCCGTTCCATGCGCTGAATGTGGACTGTCCTGCCTTGCAGAAATACCACTGGTATTTGACGCCGCTGCCGTTTTTGACCTTGACCGAGAAGGAAACCGACTGGCTGCCGACATTGGCTTTGTCAATGCTGACGCTCTTGGGCTGGGTGGTAATCTGGAAGTCGTCGGAGGCATACGGGAGAAGGGTAATGGTCACAGCGTTGGAATAGAGCTTGTTTCCGTCGCTGTCAGTGATCAGGCACCTGACCTGCATACCATCCCATGAGTTGTTGGCAGGAGGCTGAATGGTCGCCTGTGTGTATCCCTTCCAGAGATTGAACGCAGAACCGCCCTTCTTCTTGTAATACCACTGATAGGAGAGATTTTTTCCGATTGCCGTCACACTGAGATTAACCTGCTTGTTTGCCTTGGTGATGATGTTTTGAGGCTGTTTGGTAATGACGACGCCTGATACTAAGGAAATGGTAACGGTATCGGAAATATCCGTATTGCCGGCGCTGTCCTTTACGACGCAGTAGAGCAGTGCCTTGTTCCATGAGTCGTCAGG
This sequence comes from uncultured Eubacteriales bacterium, assembly GCA_900317765.1. Lineage (GTDB taxonomy): Bacteria > Bacillota > Clostridia > Oscillospirales > Acutalibacteraceae > RUG762. Next base: position 3,945 of record ONID01000091.1, read on the forward strand.
CGTGAAGGTTTCGCTGGCGTGCGTGCGTCCCTTCCATTCGTGGAAGACGCTGTCTGTCTTCTTCCTGTAATACCACTGGTAGGTCAGTCCGTTTCCCCTGGCTTCGAGCGAAAGGGTTACCGGACTGTCCTTCGCCACGGTCTGATCGACCGGATAACGTGTAATGGATGCAGCCTCAGAGGAATTGAAGTTATAGCGGATAGTGGAATCCTCATATTCTTCACGGAACGAGTATTCGTTATCCGAATACACATCCCGTCCCTCCTCTTCATTATAAGAGGAATGTGTTTTGATGGCGTTCCATTCCTGTTCAGACCCCTCGTAATAAATGTTGCTGACGGGCTGATAGAAAATCTGATCCTCATCATAATAAGAGAAATAATAATAGAAAGCATCATAGCCTATTCCCTGAACCGATTTGGGAATCACCACATTCGTAAGGAATTCGCATGCGTAAAACGCCTTGGATTCGATAATGGTGACAGAATCGGGAATAACTACCTTTGTCAACGAGGTGTGCGAAAAAGCGTCGGAGCCGATACGTTTTACCGAGTGGGGAATGACCACTCTGGTGAGGTTTCTTTTTCCGCAGAAGGCATCATTGGCAATACTGGTCACTGTGTCGGGAATGGTATAAGCGCCTTTTTCAAGACTGACGGCGTAAATAAGCCTGGTTTTATCCTTGTTGAACAACACATTGCCTGTTGAAGAATAATAGGGATTGCCGGCATCCACATTGATTTTTTTGAGCATAACGCTATAGTCAAAGTAAATGTCATACTCTACATCACGTGCATATGCGCCGATATCAAGCGGATTCTCTATGGATGTCACAGAGGCCGGTATGTTGACGGAGGTCATGCCGCAACCGGAAAAAGCGCCCTCGCCGATTCTTTTGACAGTAGCAGGGATCTCTATGCTTTTGAGATTTCTGCAGGAATAAAAAGCGTACTTTCCGATAGAGGTAATCGTGCCGTTGAAAACGACCTTTTTGACTTTGTCGGATGTAAATTGATGACTGGATTTGTCATAGACCCAACCGCTGAGATTTTTATCATAATAGTCATATGAGAAATCCGGCATATCGCCGCTGCCGGTAAGAGTCAGGGTGCCGGTCTCCTGATTCAGGCTCCAGGTGATATGATCGCCGCATTTACCCGAAAGGGTGCCGTTTTCTCCCCCCGTCGAAGCGCGGTTGACACAGGGAGAAACGCTTCCTCCGCTTTTTGCAACACCGGTATTCAATTTGATTCGGGAAATCTCTTTGAGACAGGAGCTGCTTTTCACATCGGAAGTCACCTTGACACCCGACACAATTGCTTCCACCGGTGGTCTGGCAGATAAGTCCAGACCTGCCGACAAAAACAATGTCAGAGAAAAAGCCATGGCAATTGGTTTCATAAACTTCATTTCAATCAATCCTTTCAAAATGTTGTTTAAATATGAAAATAAACAAGAAATAATTACTTTTTCACGCTTATTATACATAAAAATACTATAAAAATCAAGATAATTTTTTTTCGGAAAAAGAAACCGCAAAAAGCAGAATACAGTCGCCTATGTAATTTCCGCAATTGCGTTAGTGCTATTGATGTATCAGCTTCTTTCCCTCCACGGTCAGGACAAGGACGCTTTGGCCAAGACAAAACCCGGCAACTGGGAATATGACATTATCGGCCCGTGGTACAAGTGCAACATGACCGATGTGATGGCTGCCATCGGACTGCGGCAGCTTGACAGGTATCCGGGTTTGCTCCGGCGTCGTGCCGAAATCGTTCGGAAATACGATGCCCTTTGCGACGAACTGGGGATATTTCATATCGTCCATCATACAGACACAATGGACAGCAGCAGACATCTCTATCTGACGAGGATTCCACATATCACAGAGAAACAGCGCAATGAGATCATTGAAAAAATGGTCAGATGCGGTGTGGCTACCAATGTACATTACAAGCCGCTGCCGATGATGACAGCTTATGACGCAGACATTTCGGATTATCCTCACTCGTATGATTATTATCACAATCTGATTTCGCTTCCGCTTTACACTCTGCTGACAGATGAAGATGTGGACTACGTGTGCGAGGTTTTCAGGACGGTTGCGGGAAAATATCTGTAAGTTACTGTGCAGAAATAATTAATACATTTTAACTCGTCAGAAAGACGAAGGATACTATGCTTTTTGGTAACTAATGATAGAACGTTTTCTCGCTTTGTCCAATGATGAACGCAGAAAAATGGGAGAGCACGGCAGACAGAAGGTACAGCGGGAATTCAGCCGGACGGTAGTCGTTGACGCCTATCTGGAAAAAATCAACGAATTAACATCGCAAACAAATTCAGAACAAAGACGGACGGTGAAGATAGATTGAAGAAGTTAGCGCTACTCAATCTCTATTTTGGAACTCTGCCCCGATTTTTTCCATTTTGGCTTGCGTCCTGTAAATGTAATCCGTCTGTCGATTTCTATCTGTTTACAGATAATGACACTCCATGGGATTTGCCGTCCAATGTGCATGTTACAGGGATGTCCTTTGCAGAAATGAAGGAAAGGATCAATGCCGGATTTCCCTTTGACGTCAACATTCCCTCTCCCTATAAGCTCACCGACTTCAAGCCGGCCTACGGAACGGTTTTTGAAGAGTTGCTGACGCCGTATGACTATTGGGGCTATTGCGATCTGGACATGATTTTTGGGGACATCATGAAATTTGTGGAAGCTCCTATGTGTGACGGCAAGGATAAAATCTATCAGTTAGGGCATTTGACGATATACAAAAACACAGAGAGCATGCGTACACTGTTCATGCAGAAAGGCGCAAAATTTTCCTATAAAACCGTTTTCACCAATCCGGAGCTCTATTCTTTTGACGAGCACTGCGGACAGATGCTGATCGCAAAGCATCAGTCCGTCGCGGAATACTGCGCGGAAGACATGGCGGACATCTCATGCCGGACGATTCGGCTGACTGCGTCCAGACAGAAGAATTACGATGATCAGGTCTTTTATTATGAAAACGGAAAGGTTTACCGGGCCTATCTTGAGCAAGACAATGTCCGCACGCAGGAATATGTTTACATTCATATGCAAAAAAGAAAGTATACATTTGAAAAGGAATACAGCTGTTACTATATTCTGAGCGACAGATTCGCGGAAAAGCAGCCGGGAATTCCGTCTGCGCAGGAGATAAAAGCGTACTCTGAATTTGTCAGCCGTGAGGACGATCATCTTCAAATGAATAGCTACCGGCAGATGAAAAAGGCAGAGTTTTTCTCGTGTTCACTTAAAAAGAAGTGGATATGGATCCATCAGAAGATCGCGGAAAGACAGTTTTGATATATGATGATTGTTTTCTTATGAGGGGGAATGTGTTCAAATGAGATTACAAAAAGAAAAGACCGGTTTGGATGAAGGAATTGTAATACTGGTCTATTTCGCGTTAAAACCTCTGTATCTGAGCGCTTCAGGAACACTGCAGATAAGCGATATCATTCTGCTGCTGGGAATGGGCGTGTTTTTATACTGCAACAAGGGCAGACTGCGCTTTCCTCCGCAGGGTTTTCAGTTGTTTTCGTTGTTTGCGGTTCTCCTGTCCTATCAGTTTATCATCAATTTAGTGTGGAGTGCTTTTCTGAATGATATAAGTATAAGCAAACATTCACTTTATTATCTGTTTAATTTCTTTGCGTTTTTCACATGTCTGTATATCGGTGAAAAAATAGGGATCGACCGTCTGAAAAAAGCAGTGGCTGCCGGAGCTTTTTATTCGGTCATTATTACCGCCGTCGGTCTGTTGTTCTTTCAAAACAACAGCTCCAGAAGTACAGGTTTTTTTGAAAATCCGAATCAATTAGGGTATTACGCCATTATTATGATCACAGTAACCATTCTGTGCAGAGATCAGATGTCTAAGTTCAAGATGATAACGGTTGTTACCATTTCCATCTGGTCGATCATCGCATCATTGTCGAAGGCCGCTATCATCGCTGTTTTCGGAGAGATTCTGGTTTTGATATTGTTTTTTCAAAAAAAGAAAACAGCAAGACGGTTGGCAATACAATTGATACTGCTGGGAGTTGTCGGTCTGGGCGTATATATGCTGTTTTTCTCTGAGAGCGATTTGATACTCCGCTATCCAACACTCGCTGCAATGAGGCACAGAATATTGAATATGTCTAAAGAAGGCGATACCAATCTCGCCTATGGCAGAGGGTATGCGAGGGTGTTTGAGATGCTGCCTCATATTCTCTGGGGAACAGGTGAAGGCGGTTACGACAGATTTATCGCCCGACACGGGACAGAAGTACATTCTACGTTCATTTCTCTTCTGACGTGCTATGGTCTGATCGGTCTGACGGGATATGTATATCTGTTTTATAAGTGTATGGGCAAGGGAAAACAACTGATCAACAATGCCATTATGATGACCGGACTCTTTTTGTATGCAATCACCCATAACGGCATCAGAAACACTTTGCTGTGGATGGTTTTAGCGGTGATGTTTATTGAAAATCATTCATATCAGGAACAAATTGATAACACGATGACAAATCAACAGGAAACAGAGGCTTTTTTATGAGAGAGATCACAGATCTGAAAGAGATTCAACAGATGGCATTTCATATTTTTCTATCATTGTTATTTATGTTTTATCATTATTGAGTTCTGCCTTTCTGGGCGACAGGAAGGTTTCCTTTATTGTGTTTTTGGAAAATACCGTTTTATTAAATATTCCGCTCAGATCGGGATTTGTTGACGGAGCGCATTGGTTTGTCGTGTTTATTCTCGTGATGAACGTCTTCTTTATCATCTTGTCAAAGCTGCCAAATGTGATGGCTTCTCACTGGTTTTGGAGCACGCAGCATGCTGTTTTCTGTCTTGCGTCGATCATTGGGTTCGTATATTTTTCATCTTTGAATTCATATATACTGTTTGCTTCGCTTGTTTCATTTGGTGTGTTTTTCAAACTGTACTCCTATGCGTTAATCGGTAAAAACACCTTCTATCTGGTAACCGCTTTACAGTTTATCACCATCTTTTTCTCCGAATCGTTGGATCATAGTTTCCTACTGATTGCATTTCTTCTCGCTGTGTGTGCAGCGATGAGGGAAAAAACGGAAAAAT
>ONID01000021.1 GCA_900317765.1 uncultured Eubacteriales bacterium
GTGGACGATGGACTGGTGGGACAACAGCCGCAAGGAGCTTGCCCGTCTGCTTGATATGTTAAATAACGCCGCGGAGCAGTCACGCATAGCGGCGGAAGAGTCGGAGGATGACGTAGAGGAAGAACAGTCCGAAGCTCAGCCGCAGCCGGAAGAAGCAGCTTCCGCTTCGGTTGAATCCGAGGAAAAGACCGCGCTTCCAACCGAAGAAAAACCCGGGGAAGAAATAGAAATCATTCCCGAGGAGCCAGCTCCGCTTGTTTCCGCGAACGTCGTTCCCTATCAGGCGGCGGAGCTGAAATCCCTGACCATCACCGGCGAGGATTTTGTGCAGCCGGCATGCAAAAAGATGATCAAGGACGCTTGAAAGCGAAGCGCCGGTCAGCGAATCGCGTCTTTCACGCAGAGTCATCCAGAGCTTCGGCATCACCCGCAGCACGGCAAAGATTCAGAATCACCTGTCACAGCTGATTGAATCGCTCGGATTGCAGAGCACGATCCAGTTTGAGGACAGATTCATCTGGCGGAAGGACCAGGTGCCGGAGGAATACACGCTGATCAGAACCAACGGGGAAGGGGAGAGCAAGCGCGACGTCAGGGAAATCCCCCTGCAGGAGGCAGCCAACGCCGTCTGTCTTGTGCTCCGCGAACAGATCAGCATGTCGCACGACGATCTGATCAGAGAAGCGGCCAAGGTGATGAATTACACCCGCGTCATCGCAAGCGTCAGCACGGCATTTGACTCCGCTATTTCGTACGCCGACATCAAGGGCTATCTCTCCACCGACGAAAACGGCAATTTCAGACTCTCCGAAACCGGCAACGAATACACCGATCGATTCAACGTTTAATTCTTTTTAATCAATATCCCATGTCAGATCAAAAGGCAATCTCTGACATGGGATATTTTGTGTGTTGACAGGAATTTGTTATGTGTGCTATTCTTGAATCACGGAACGGGAAGTGATCTTCCAATGTTCCGAAATACATTCAGGGAGGTCTTTATTTGAAGACAATGCAGAAAAGAATAGCGGCTGCCATTATGGTGGGAATGCTCGCTTTTTCAGCGGCAGCGCTGCCGGACATCACTTCCGACAGGCAATTTACCGCCTATGCTTCGGCATCCTACGCCGACGCCGCAACGGAAAAATACGCCATGCAGGTGGCGGGAATCGTCAACCGCGAACGCGCTGCGAACGGCCTTGCGCCACTGAAATATTCCGATAAGCTCAGCGAAGCGGCGCTTGTCCGTGCCGAGGAGATACAGAGCGTATTTTCCCACACCCGCCCCAACGGAACCCGCTGCTTTACAGCCGTCACGGAAGCGGGAATCAATTACAGATCGGTAGGGGAGAACATTGCTTACGGACAGCGCACGCCCGAGGAGGTCATGCATTCATGGATGAATTCGTCGGGACACAGGGCGAATATCTTAGGCGCGTACGACTACATCGGCATCGGCGTAACCTACAAAAACGGCACTTATTACTGGTCGCAGTTCTTTGCCGTGTCGGACGATCTCAGCGGAAAAGTGATTACTCTGGGAGATGAAAATTCTACCGCATCCACCACAACGCCGACTTCTAAAGCCACTGCTTCCAAAGTAGCCGCGTCGACCACAGCGCCGACTTCAAAAGCAACGACAGCCAGTGCCACTACTGCTACGACAGCACCCACTTCCAAAGCCACTGCATCTACGACAGCGGCTACTTCCCAAGCCGTAACCGTACCGACTTCCAAAGCTGCAACTGCCACAACGACTGCTTCCTCCGCTCCTGCCAAACAATGCCGTTCCGACAGGAAAGCAGCTTTACTGAACAAGCTCATGTCGCTGCTGGGGATAAAAAGGTAATTAGTCTGTGACGGGTTGTGACGGGTTGACGGGTTATAATAAATAGTACTTCAGAATTTTTTATAAGAATAATATAGAGAAAAATATAGAAAGGTATTTCTTTTAGGGTTCCAACCCGTCACACCCGTCACAGTCAACCTGATTTTCACGAAAAATGTAAAACCCGGAATGGAGGAATTCACACTCTGTTCCGGGCATTTTTGTTATTTATGTGAATTAGACTGAATTTACAATTCTTCCATAAAAAAGCAACAATAACGAAATACGGATAAAGTAAAATCATCATAACATCCAACGAAAGGGGTATCATAACAGAATGGAAGAAAACAGCAACGCTTTGGACATATTCGGCGGAAACGACGCGATGAAAGAGACCATCATGGCACACGCCAACGAACTTCTTGACACCATGCTCGACTTCAAGGAGCTGATGTTTTATTATACATCTGCCATACGGGAGATACGCACCAAGCTGGAAATCCTCGACACGGAATTTGAACTGAAATACCAGCGCAATCCCATCAGCTCCATACAGACACGCTTAAAAAGCCGACTCAGCATTATGGAAAAATTACAGCGCAAAGGTCTGGAGATCAGCACAGAGAGCGTTGAGAAGCATCTGAACGACATCGCCGGCATTCGCGTGATCTGCTCCTATGTGGACGACATCTACAGCATCGCCGAAGCGCTCATCCGGCAGAACGACATCGAGCTCATCGAAAAGAAGGACTACATCTCCAATCCAAAGCCCAACGGCTACAGGAGTCTTCATCTGATCGTGTCGGTGCCGGTGTATTTTGCCGAGTCGACCAAAAGAGTGAAGGCGGAGATACAGATCCGCACCATCGCAATGGATTTCTGGGCAAGTCTCGAACATCAGATCAAATACAAAAAACAGATCAACGACCCACAGAACATTTCCGATCAGCTCAAAAAATGCGCGGATATCATCACCTACACCGACCTGCTTATGCAGAACATCCGCCAGCAGATCGACGACCAGCAGCCCGAAAAATCCGAGCTTGACAAGATATACGACAAGCTGAAAAAATTCGACGTTCCCATCGGCGAATAATTCCTGATAATATGATAAGCCCTATGCTGTCTCCGTCACTTTATATGACGACGACAATATAGGGCTTTTTATACATGAAAATCATTCACTTGCAAGAGGCAGCTTAACGATGAAGGTCGAACCCTTGCCGGGTTCGCTTTTGACTGACACCTCGGCGTTAGCCAACTCTGCGATTCTCTTGACAATCGCCAGTCCCAGACCGTTTCCCTCGGATTTGTGGGAAGTGTCGCACTGATAGAATTTATCGAATATTTTATGAAGCGTCTTTTCGTCCATGCCTTCGCCGTTGTCGGAAATATCAATGCAAGCGGCGTCGCGCTTCTTTCTGCACCTGACCAGCACCGTGCCGCCGGTGGGGGAGAATTTGATCGCGTTTCCGATAAGATTCAGCCACATCTGCGCCAGCATTTCCTCATTGAAATTGTATCTGATCTCCTGCAGTTCAAGCTCAATATTCACTTGGCGAGCTGTCCATTGTTTTTCCAGCAGCAGCACGGTTCTCCTGATCTGCTCGTCAAGGTAGAATTCCGTCTTGTCGGTGACGATCTGCTGGTTCTCGAATTTGGTGAGCGTCAGGATGTTGGAGGAAAGCCTCGCCAGCCGGGCGGATTCATAGGCGATGATATCGGTGTATTCCTTCCGCTGTTCGTCGGTCAGGGTGTGCCTTTCGTTGTCCTTCTGCAGCTGTCGGGCAAATCCACGGATGGACACGATGGGCGTCTTGAATTCATGCGAAAAGCTGTTGATGAAATCGTTGCGGAAAAGCTCGGTCGCTTCCAGCTCGTCCGCCATGCTGTTGAAGCTGCGCATAAGGTTATTCAGTTCGCCGATGACTGTCTGCTCGGACATGCGCACCTTGAAATTGCCCTGTCTGATTTCCTCATTGGCGGCAATCAGCCTGCGCAGCGGATTGATAAAGAGCTTTCCCACAAAGACTGCCAGCAGCGTGCCGAACAGCATGCACGACACGATGACGATCACAGGCAGCTTGAGCGGCGTCAGTGCCGAGGACGGAATAAAATCCAGCGTGTACAGGATGATGTAGACGCAGGCGGTGATGAGTCCTGCCGAAACCAGTATCAGCAGTACAAGCAGGGTATAGGCTGTGCGCAGTGATTTCAGGGAGTGAATGCGTTTTTTGCTCTCCTCGGAAACCTTTTCCTCGGAAACCTTTTCCTCTTCGTATTCAGTCATACCGCTGTTCATTGACGCGCCACCGCCTTGTAACCCAGTCCGCGAACTGTCACTATTTCGAAGTCGCCGTTGTTTTTGAATCTCTCGCGCAGCCGGTTGATGTGCACGTCCACCGTTCTCTCATCGGTTTCGCTGTCCATATCCCACAGCTCATCCATCAGCTGCCGGCGCGTAAAAACCTTGTTCTGATAGGATAGCAGCTTGAAAATCAGCAGGAATTCCTTCTGAGGCATCTCGGTGGATTCGCCGTTTTTCTCCACCGTCATGGAATCGTAGCTCAGTTTGGTGCTGCCGACGATAATGCACCGTTCGCTTGCGATTTTTGCGCGTCTGAGCAGGGCGTTAATCCTGAGAAGCATTTCCTCCTCATCCACCGGCTTGACCATATAATCATCCGTGCCGGCCAGGAATCCGGCGCGTTTGTCTTCGGCTGTCTCACGGGCCGTCACCATGAGAATGGGTATCTCGCAGCCCCCTTCACGCATCATCCGGGTCAGCTGAAATCCGTCGATTCCGGGAATCATGACATCAAGCAAAATGAGATCGACCTGTTTTTTATCCATCACGGCAAGCGCTTCCTCGCCGTCACAGGCGGGAATCGCGTTGTAACCGTTCTGTATCAGAACCGTTTCCATCAGCTTTCTTGTGTTTTTGTCATCTTCAACGACCATAATATTAAACATCTTCAGATTACCTCAATTATTCCAGTTCAGTTTCGTTTTCGTTGATACAATACTCAAACAACTCTCTGATCCTGCCAATCTCTCCGCTGAGATACAGATAACCGAACAGCGCTTCCAGTCCCGTTGCCGTGTGATAATCCGCCGTCGATTTTCTCGGTGAATGGGAAGTGTGGTAATTCCTTCCTCTGCGGAAGACGCCTTCTTCTTCTTCGGTGAGATGAGGAAGGATGCGTTTCATGTACTCCGCCTGGGACTCGCATCTCACCATAGCCACTGCACGGCTGTGCTGCTGGGAAGCGTGCGCGTTGCTCCGGGAAGCGAGATATTCCCGCACAAGCAGCCCGAACACGCCGTCACCAACAAAAGCCAGCACATCGCTGCCGCAGCGCTTGGGGTCACAATCCACACCCAACAGACTGCATTTGTTCTGATGCTCCGTCATAGTTCAAGCCCTCTCGAAAGACTTGCCTCCGCATGATCGATGAACTGAACGGCTGTCCGCGGCGAACGTCCGCCCTTTTTGAGCGCCCATTTTTCCGCCGCCTTTTCCAGCTCTTCTCGGTCGACCGGCAGACAACGTTCGTCGGCAAGCGCGTGAATGATTCTGTAATAGATCTTTCTGTCAGGAGCAAGGAAGCCCACCTGTACGCCGAATCTGTCCGAGAGGGAAAGGGATTCCTGAATGGTGTCGGACAGATGCAGTTCATCACCCTGGCGTGCGGAGAATGTCTCGTTGAGTATGTGCCGGCGATTGGTGGTGGCGTAGATCAGCGCGTTGCCGGGACGCGAGGCGATGCCCCCTTCGAGAATGCCCTTGAGAGCGGTGTAATTCTCATCACCCGACTGGAAGGAAAGATCGTCGATAAAGATAATAAATTTCAGCGGCAGACCGGCGATCTCCTGCACAATATCCGGAAATTCGCTGAGATACATCTTCGGCAGTTCGATGAGCCGCAGCCCCTTGTCGCAGTATTCATTCAGCAGCGCCTTGACGGTGGAGGATTTGCCGGTCCCTCTGTCGCCGTAAAGCAGGCAGTTGTTGGCGGGCAGTCCGTCAATGAAGGCAATGGTATTTTCCACCACCGGACGGCGTATCTCTTCGTACCCTTCGAGCGAACTGAGGCTGACAAGATCGGGATTGGCAATCGGAATGCACTTGCCGTTGCGTCTGACAAAGGCAATGTACTTGGCGTATTCGCCGCATCCGTTAACCATATGGAAACGAACGATTCCCTCGGTGGTAATCTCGGTGGTACCGCATTCCCAGGTGGGCAGTATGGACAGCGGGTCTTCGCCGAATTCGTCCTTCCTCGGATAGGCGCCGATAATATCCTCCGGCGTCAGCATGGACAGTTCTCTCAGCGTGGAAAGGTCTTTGCGCACAGCCTCCATCGTCTTGCCGGACGACCAAGCCTCCGAACTGTCGCAGTCCACCGCTTCGCCGCCAGCCGCGGCGCGTGTGAAGACGTTGTCGTCATAGACCACCTTGTTGTAAACCGCGTCGCTGAGCGATTCTGCACGGCTTTCCTCGCTGCTGAGTGCCGAAAAGAACCTGCCCCATTTGAGCGCGAATTGATCGGGCGGATTATCCATGGCGCCCAGCAGATCATAAAGGCTGGAAAACAGCTCGGTCTGCAGCAGTCCGTGATAAACGGAAAGAGCAGAGAGCTTTATTCTAAGCAGAAAAAGAGAATTCATAGCATGCACTTCTTTCAAAATACGGATTAACTTCCATTATTCTACACTTTCCTTTGGTTAAAGTCAATCTGAATTGAAAACATGTTATTTTCGGGGTGTAAATTTTTAATAAATTTCAATTAAACTATTGGCATTTTGACAAAAATATGCTATCATAAATTGTTGTATATTATTTTTGGGGGCGAATGACAAAAATGACAACATTCAATATGGTACATACATCGGACATGCACTTAGGTTCGCTCTTTTCGGCGACGCCTGAGGTAGCAGAAACGAGGCAGCAGGAGCAGATCGACACGCTCAGACAGATACTCGATCTCAGCACTGCCAACAAAGCCGACGCCCTGCTGATCGCGGGCGATATGTTTGACAGCATGAGGGTGGAAAGCGATTATTTAGAGAAGATCAAGCGGCTGGTCAGCCACTACAATCTCCGGATATTCATCACACCGGGACAGCACGATCCCGCCACTCCCGACTCCTGCTACAACACCGAATGGCCGCAGAATGTGCATATCTTCCGCGGCGGTATGGAAAAAGTGGAGATTCCCGAAAAGAACACCTGCGTCTGGGGCGCCGGATTCACCCGTTCCAATTGTGAGGAATCCCTGCTGAAAGACTTCCATCCGATCAACAGCCGCATCAATGTTCTTGTGCTTTACGGCGAGCTCTACGACGGCACAGGCACCGACAGCAGCTGCAATCCCATCGATATTGAGGAAATCAACAACTGCGGCGCAGATTATGTGGCGCTCGGTTCCTCGCATACCTATGAGCATTACGAAAACAACGAGCTGATCTACTGCTATTCGGGCATGCCGTCCGCCTGCGGGTTCGACGAACCGGGGGAGAAGGGCGTGCTCTGCGGCTACGCAGCCAAGGGCTTTGCCCGCATGACTTTCACACCTCTTGACGGACGGACATACAATCGGGAGAAGATCGACATCAGCGGATGCGCACAGTCCGAGCAGTTTGCCGACCGCATCATCACGGTGCTGCGGGACAGATACGGAGAAAAATACGCCTATAATCTTTACGACATCTGTCTGATAGGAACGCCCTTTGAAGGGATTGTGCCTTCGATCTCGGAGATCAAGGAACTGCTCGCCGAATCATCGATTTTTTACGCGAGACTGACAGACCTGACTTCACCAACCGTTGATTTTGAGCTGCTGATGAACGACAGCACTTTAAAGGGCGCGTTTGTCAGAAAGCTGTTTGAAAAAAAACAGTCCGACAGCAGCGGCGGCGACAAATACATGCGCGCTTTGCTCTACGGACTCAGTGCGTTTGAAGGGAACGTGAATATAGATGAAGATTATTGAGATTAATATCAAATGCTTCGGCAAACTCCGGGATTTTGTCCTAAAACCGGGCGAAGGCGTCAATATTATCTACGGCAGGAACGAATCCGGCAAATCCACCATTATGGCGTTTATCAAGGCAATGTTTTACGGTCTTGAATCGGGAGAAAAGCGCAGACAATACCAGCCGTGGAGCGGTGGACAGCCTTCCGGCTCCATCGAATTCGAGCATGACGGAAAGGTATATTTCCTCAGCCGCACATTCGGTGAATCGAAAGGCTACGACAAGATTTCCCTTTTCAACAAGACGGAGGGGGAGACCATTCCGCTTTCCCCGGGACAGGAACCGGGCGTCCACGTGCTCGGCATCAACATCAAGACCTTTGTAAGCTCGGTATTCATCGGACAGTCGTGCATTGCCGTCGAGGGCGAAAACCGCGAGATCATCGAGCGTCTGGAAAACCTGACCTCGTCGGGTCACGAACACATCTCCAAGCGCGAGATCGACAAACGACTCAAAAACGCGGCAGCCAAGCTGGATTCCAAAAAGAACGACGCGATTCTTCCCGAGCTTCGCAAGCAGAAGCGCGAGCTGATGGAAACACGTGCCGAAATGATGAAAGTGCTCGGGGAATCCGACAAGCTGAGAGACAAGATCGCCGTTGACATGCGCGAAAAAAAGACCATGGGCGAGGAAAAAGCATTTCTGGAAGAAATGTACAACAGGCTGGAAAGAAAAGAGGAACTGGCAGAGATCGAAGCCATTCTCAGCAAACGCGACGAGGTAACCGAGCTGGAAGAAAAGTACAACATGCTCGACAAGCTCTTCAGCGGAGAACTGGCGGACGGCATGAGCGAATTCATGTCGAGCTCCAGCAAGCTGCTGGACGAAGAAAAGATCAGGGAGGCAGCCCTTCAGGAGAAGGTCGATGAACTGGAAGACCTGAGAAGGCAATCGGTTTCGATTGACCGTCCCAAGCTGAACATGACCAAAATCGTCAAAAAGTACACCAATGAAATCAGGCTGGCGTTTGAGCAGTACGATTCACTTGTGAAAGAGCGGAAGGATCTGGAACTGGCCATGGAACAGGACAACGAACCTGTTCCGGAACCGAATGACATGAAGCTGATCGGCGGTATCTGCGCAGCCGTGATGATTGCGGCGGTGTTTCTCGGCTTTTTTGCCCACTGGATCTTCTTCCTGATCGGCATACTCGCCGTCATCAGCGTGGTAGTCTACGTCTTCATCTACAAAAAAAGCATTGACGATGAAGACAAGCTCAGCGAAGTGGAGCTGGGAATTTCCAGTGTGAATGAACAGATCAGCGCACTGAATGAAGAAAACCGCTATATCTTGGACGAATTCGGCGTCAGCACCATGGAGGAATTCGACAGTCTTTACAAGGCGATTGAACAGAACCAGAAGAGATATATCGAGGGCAGAGACAAGAAGCTCAAGCTGGAATCCCAGATCGCCGATCTCAAAGAACAGCTTGAGGAAGTGCGCAGAAAGCTGCAGGACAATTTGGCGACCTATCACGAAACCGAGTCGAGCAAAGAAGCGACCGACATCATCAACCGACTCAGCAGCATGAAACGCGAGCACGAAAAACTCTCTATGAAGCTGGATTCTGCGAGGGATACTTATCAATTCATGCTCAGAGGACGCAGCATTGACAGTCTGATTCTATACAGCGAACAGGTTCGGAGCAATGTCGAACTGGAAGTTCCCGACAGCTTTACCAAAGAAAATGTCAGAAGCAAGCTCACCGCTGTGAATGCCAAACTGACGGAGCTCGACGCCCAGATCGCCCGCGAGGAGACCGAGCTGCTGCTCAAACCCTACAACACGCAAAGCGTTCAGAAGGTTTCCGACGAAATCAAAGCGCTCAACCGACGCATCGAGCACTACGAGTTCGAACTCAGCGCCATTGAGGAAGCACAGAAAACGCTCGACGAAGCCTTCCATGAGATGAAGATAGACTTCGGTCCCATGATCAACTACCGCGCATCCCGTGTACTCAGCGGCATGACCGGCAGCAAGACCAATTCTGTGCTTGTTTCGGACAAACTCGTTCCCGCGTTTGCCGAACAGGGCGACAGTCAGCCCAGAAGCAGCGAAGTGATGGGGGCAGGTACCTATGATCAGATTTATCTTGCACTGAGAATCGCTCTTTCGGGAGTTGTTTCGGACGATAAAATGCCGGTCATCTTCGACGATTCCTTTGTCCGGTTCGACGACGAACGCATGACAAGCGCCCTGAAGTTCCTCAAAGAAGACAACGCACTCGGCGAGATCGGTCAGACCATTATCTTCACCTGCCACAAGCGCATGATCAGCGCCGCCAAGAAAATAAACATGACCGAAAACGTTTTCAGCATGTGATAACCGTGTAAACCCAAGATCATCCTTGCTCCGCATGGAGAAAACACTTTGTTTTCAAATATTCAACCGAACGGAGGGCATCGTTATGGAAAATGAACATCAGATCAGCGACAAGGTTCTGAAGAGAATCAAAGAAAGCGAACAGCATCTTGACAAAATACGCGGCAGTCTGTTCGGAGGTGCCGTAGGTGACGCGCTCGGGTACACGGTTGAGTTTTGGCATGAGCGGGATATTTTTGACCGTCTCGGTCCCAAAGGAATCCAGCAGTACATACCCGACCGCAGAACGGGAAAAGCCCTGATTTCGGACGATACGCAAATGACCCTTTTCACCGCCAACGGTATTCTGGTGGGACAGACACGCGCCTATCTGCGTGGAATCGGCGGCAAACCGAGCATTTATGTGCCGATGTCCTACCAGGACTGGCTGATGACTCAGGAAATGACATTCGAAGAAAGACAGAAAGGAAAAAAAGTATATCAAAACTGTTTTTCATGGCTCGCCGATGTGCCTGAACTTTACAGCTTACGGGCGCCTGGCAACACATGCCTTTCGGCGCTGATGCTGCAAAAAAGCGGCAAGGATTTTGAGGGCAGCTACATCGATCACCCTGTCAATCGGAGCAAGGGCTGCGGCGGCATCATGCGCGTCGCGCCGATGGGACTGGTTCATATGCCCTACGCGGGCATCAGAACAATTGACCGGGAAGGCGCGGAGCTTGCGGCAATCACCCACGGACACTCTCTCGGTTATATGCCCGCCGCGGTGCTGACCCACATTCTCAGCAGGATCGTCTATTCGGGAAAAGAGCAGCTGTCGCTCAGGGAAATCGTCCTGGAAGCGAGAGATACCGTCGCGGAGATTTTCGGGGGCGACAGGCATCTCCGCACACTGACGGACATCATTGACTCGGCGGTTGCGCTTTCGGAAAACAAAGAGAGTGACCTTGACAACATCCACCGTTTGGGAGAAGGCTGGATCGCCGAGGAGACGCTCGGCATCTCAGTCTACTGTG
The DNA here is from genome assembly GCA_900317765.1 of uncultured Eubacteriales bacterium. Lineage (GTDB taxonomy): Bacteria > Bacillota > Clostridia > Oscillospirales > Acutalibacteraceae > RUG762. The sequence goes on from ONID01000021.1 coordinate 11,206, forward strand.
CCCTTCGCCATCAGAACGACTTCTCCGCCGGCGTCATCGCTGCGGTGAACCACAGCGGCGACAGCGATTCCACCGGCGCGGTGACGGGCAATATTCTCGGCGCGTGGCTGGGATTCGATGCCATCGAAGACAAGTGGAAGGAAAATCTGGAGCTGTCAGACGTCATTCTGGAAATGGCGGACGATCTCTGTCACGGCTGTCAAATGAGCGAATACAGTTCCTACCGCGATCAGGACTGGATAAGAAAGTATGTCCATATGCAGTGGAAGGATACAGGCAGCCGGACATAAACCGTCAGATAATCAGATTCAGCAATCCGAGAATAAAGCCGATCAATGCGCCGAGATTGATGATGGCGTTGAGCTCCTTTTTCATCACGTCCTGCACCAGCCGTTCCAATTCATCAATCGACATAGCGTTGATTTTTTCTTCCACCAACGCAGAGACATGGACTTTTTCCAGAATGCCTTCTGCAAATTGATCCACCATTTTGCGATATACGCCGATCACAGCCTGTCTCACAGACTCTTCTTCAATCTCCAACAAGCTGAGCAAATCCATGCCCGAACCGCTGTCGATTTCGCTCAGCTTGTTCTCTATCATGGGGGAAATATACTCCGTTCCATGCTCATCAATCATCGTGTCGAGCATTTCCTTGGCGGGCTGCAGAACGGCATTCAGGGTTCTGTCGTTGACCAGCCATCGGAAAAGCGGCAGACTTGCTTTTTCCCTGAAGCCTTCTCCGACTGCGCGCAGAACGGTATCTGTGAAATCAGAGGACTGTATCGCCTTCACGATCTGAATGCTGATGACCCGGCTGACATCCGCTTTCTTTTGTTCATAACGGCTTTCATCCATATCGGACAGGGAACAGAGTTCTTCTTTGATTTGACCGGACAGCTTTTCCACCGCCGCATCCGCTATCTTCCGCTCGGTCTGTCCATTCAGCAGGTGCGTTTTGATATCCTCTTTGGTCAACAGATACTTCTCCACCACCTCACCGATGGAACTTGCCAGCCGTGGACGTCCCTTTGGAATCACACCGGGTGTCAAAGGAAGTCTCCGTCCGAACAGTCGGATTTCTCTTTTCGGATAAAACAGCATTTTGACGGCGATCATGTTGGTAAAGTAACCGATCACGGCCCCGATGAACGGTCCGGAAAGCATTCTGATAATTTCCATAAATGTCATACTTCATTGCCCCTTCCAAAAGTTGTATGATAATTGATCCGCAAGGGAATAATTTTTCGCTTGCGACAATGCATGGGAAGCGTTTACGTCGTTTTCATAAACCACCCGTAAACCTTAATTGTCTTCATATGAATTATACCATACCTTGCCAAGCAAATGCCCCTGAATGATACTGATTGAATAACAAAATTTCAATGAATTATTTGCATGTTTTGCCAAAAGTCTGATCAGGTATGTTATAATAAATAAGAAAAACTCCCGGAAAGGAATACCGCCATGCAGACAAACGAAAAAACAAATTCCGAAGCAACCGAGCCTGTCGGAACCGTGAGAACCGGAAGGAAAACCGGCAAAGCACGCAGAATCATCGGCGATATTCTCATCGGATGGACGGTTTTCTTTACCGTTTATCTCATTGTGGGAATGCTCTACCGCATTCACGCCGTTCCCAATCCCGACACATATAGAGAAGTGCTCCGGGACGAAATGTGTATTTCCGTCCTTTTGCTTTTGCTGGCGCTTGATCTGCGGACCGGTTTTCTCACCAGGCTTCGCGCCGTTCCCGTCAAGGTGGTGGGCTTTGGCATCAGAATCGCATTCTGTGGGGCATTCGCTGTCGTTTTCGGGCTTGCGGGCAACGCCGTTTTCAGAGGAATAGCCTGCACCGCTTCTTCCGCGGAATACGTCATTGTCCTGGGAATGGCACTGGAAAACGGAAAGCCCAACCAAGACCTGCTTTATCGCGTGACAGCAGCGGAAGATTACGCAGCCAAACACCCCGAAGTGACGCTGATCGTCACCGGCGGTAATCAGACCCAAGACGCACTGTCGGAAGCGGAGGTAATGAAACGGCTTTTGATGAACGACGGCGTTGACGAAAAACGCATTATCACGGAAGACCGGGCGGAAACGACCCGGCAGAATTTTGAAAACGCAGCAAAGATCATTGATCCCTCTGAACCGGTTGTGATAGTCACCAGCAATTACCACATGGTCAGAGCGGTCAATATTGCCAGAAGAGCCGGATTCACCTCTGTAGAACAGCTTCCCGCACCGTCGGACCCCGTGTTTTACGGTGTGAATATCATGTGGGAAGTCATCGGCGAGCTGGATACCGCCATTCATTGGAACAGGCAGAATATCAAAAGCCCCCCTGCTGTATCCCGATCCGATGTTTCAGCGACCGATACGTCCCTAAGCTAAATAAGTTCCGACCAGGAGCACAATCACATATTACGTAAACAAACCACGTCCGAAACGCAGCCAACCGACTTTGATTTCCGACGTGGTTCACCAGATAATACGATATTTTTGAGGGAAATATTTTTTGGAAAATGACTCGACAAAGCTAACAATCGGTAGAATAATAGCTAATGATAATAAGGTGATGAAGTGATGCAATGACAAGAAAAGAGGAAATTATCTACGCAAAATTAGAGCTTGCCTCGGAATATGGTCTGAAAGCCGTGTCGCTGGGGCAGATTGCTGCGAAGATCGGTATCAAAAAGCCGTCGCTGTATAATCATTTTGCCTCAAAGGACGAGATTGTCAGTGAGATGTATTCTGAATTAAGAAAACAGGCACAAAGGCGTAATACCGTATCGGGCGACTACACCTCTTCGTTTGAGTACATGCAGTACATCCGACATACTTTCTGCCATACTTTCTGCATCAGAAAAATCCAGAAATACGACTCCTTACTATTAATTTACCTCACAATTCATAAATGTGTCAACAATAACATTGCCATGAAGCTACTTGATCTTAACCTTTTGCGTAAGCTTGCTGCTTTCTTTATAGGGACGCAGGAGCATAAAGCCGAAGAAGGCAAGCAGTACGACAGCCGCCGCCAGTCCTATGGGATTGACAGCGCCCATGAACGCCGAGCCGATCTGATAGACAATCAGCGAAACCGCGTAAGCAAAGCCGCACTGGTAGCCGATGGCGAACCATGTCCACTTCGCGCTGTTCATCTCGCGCTTGATCGCACCGATAGCGGCAAAGCAGGGAGCGCAGAGCAGGTTGAATATGAGGAAGGAGAAGCCGGACAGCGCGTTGAAATTCTGCTGCATGCTGCCCCAAATTTCCACGCCGTCTTCCGCGACTTCGCCCACGCCGTACAGAACGCCGAATGTTCCGACGACATTTTCTTTGGCAATGAGGCCCGTGACGGTGGCAACGGCGGCTTTCCAGTCACCCCAGCCGAGCGGATTGAAAATCCACGCGATCGCGCCGCCGATATTGGCAAGAACCGAATCATTGAGGTCGTCCACCATGCCGAAACCGCCGTCCGTAAAGCCGAAGCCCTGCAGGAACCACAGCACGATAGCCGAGAGAAGAATGACCGTTCCGGCTTTTTTGATGAATGACCAGCCGCGTTCCCACATGGAGCGGAGGATACTGCCTATGGTCGGAAGGTGATAGGCTGGAAGTTCCATGACAAAAGGCGCGGGATCACCGGCGAACATCTTTGTCTTTTTGAGCATGATACCGGAAACGATGATAGCAGCTACGCCTATAAAATAGGCGCTCGGTGCCACCCACGGAGCGCCGCCGAACAGCGCGCCGGCAATCAGGGCAATAATGGGAAGCTTTGCGCCACAGGGAATAAAGGTTGTCGTCATGATCGTCATACGCCTGTCGCGTTCGTTTTCAATGGTTCTGGAAGCCATGACCGCCGGCACACCGCATCCGGCGCCAATCAGCATAGGAATAAACGACTTACCGGACAGCCCGAATTTGCGGAATATTCTGTCCATGATAAAGGCAACACGCGCCATGTATCCGCAGCCTTCCAGAAACGCGAGGAAGAAGAACAGCACAAGCATCTGGGGCAGAAAACCGAGAACGGCTCCCACGCCGCCGATAATACCGTTTACGACAAGACCCTTGAGCCAGTCGGCGCAGCCAAGCGCGTCCAGACCGCTTTCAGCAAGCGTTGGAATACCCGGCACTGCCACGCTGAAGATTTCAAAGCCCTCGTCAAAAAGATTGTCGTTCACCCAGTCGGTTGCCGCTGTTCCCACAGTTGAGATAGAAACATAGTACACAATGAACATTACCAGCGCGAAAATCGGAAGCGCAAGAAAGCGGTTGGTAACGATTTTGTCGATTTTATCGGATGAAGTGAGCGCGCCTTCCTTTGACTTTTTCAGACAGCCCTTGATAATTGAGGCAATCCAGAGATACCGTTCATTGGTGATAATACTTTCTGAATCGTCATCAAGCTCGGCTTCAGCGGCTTTGATGTCGCCCTCCACATGTGCCAGCTTTTCAGCCGGAATATTCATCTGCTCGATGACTTTGTCGTCACGCTCAAAAATCTTGATAGCGTACCAGCGCTGTTGTTCCTCCGGAAGATCGTGAACGATACATTCCTCGATGTGCGCGATGGCGTGTTCCACCGCGCCGGAGAAGGTGTGCTGCGGAACGGTCTTTTCACCTCCTGCTGCGGCGACAGCTGCTTCGGCTGCTTTCATCACGCCGTCACCCTTCAGGGCGGATATTTCAATCACCTTACAGCCAAGCTGACGGGAAAGCTCCTCTGTGTTGATTTTGTCGCCGTTTTTGTTGACGACGTCCATCATATTCAGAGCGACAACCACCGGAATACCAAGCTCGGTAAGCTGGGTGGTAAGGTAAAGGTTGCGTTCGAGGTTGGTGCCGTCGATGATGTTGAGTATCGCGTCGGGACGCTCGGTGATGAGATAATTTCTTGCCACTACTTCCTCCAGTGTATAGGGAGAAAGCGAATAAATACCCGGTAAGTCCATAATCGTCACATCGTCGTGCTTTTTGAGCTTACCCTCTTTCTTTTCGACCGTTACGCCGGGCCAGTTGCCGACGAACTGATTGGAGCCTGTCAGGGCATTGAAGAGCGTCGTCTTGCCGCTGTTCGGGTTGCCCGCGAGCGCTATTTTGATTGCCATTTTTACGTCATCCTTTCATTTCATGTGAACTGCTGTTAGCTGTTTCTGAGTGTGAAGAATATAAAGTTACATAAAGCTAACCTGCTCCGAAAAAAATAACTGTTTACTCATCACTCGTCAGAAATTTCAATCATTTCCGCGTCTGCTTTGCGGAGCGAAAGCTCGTAGCCACGCACGGTAACTTCCACCGGGTCACCCAACGGAGCGACCTTGCGAACGTAAACCTCGACGCCCTTCGTAATACCCATATCCATGAGTCTACGCCTGACCGCGCCTTCACCGTGGAGTCTGACAACCTTGACGGTCTGTCCTACCTTTGCCTGTCTGAGTGTGTTCATAAAAAATGTACCTCCTTGTAAATGATTAGCCTGCATTAAACCATGATTTTGCCTGCCATTTCCTTGCTGACAGCCACACGGGAATCTTTGACATTGACGATCAGATTCCCTCCGATTTCCGTCACCACGGTGACGGGGCTACCGACAACAAAACCCATGTCCGCCAGATGCGAACGAACCTCCGGACTACCGCCTAACCTCCTGATGATGACTTCCTCTCCGACCTCCGCCAAGTTCAGCGGCATCATAACCATACCTCCTCGCTATGAATTTCTGAATTGCAAATCACGTTATTTATAACTAACCTCAATTCAAAACTATTAGCTGAATCAACCCCAATGAAACAAGTCATTGAGTTATACTCAGCTAACTTCGTAAATTATGTTAGCACTAACTAACCTGATTGTCAAGTGTTTTGGAAAATTTTTTTAAAATATTCGGATCAAACTGAAATATAAAATTATTCATTTCTCCATCGGATGATATCAATCAAGTTCTTCCGATGTGAATCTTGACCATTGTCACGCTGGTGAGATTACCATTCAAACGTAGACAGGAGATGTGTCCGGTACACTTCTCACGGAAAAATCTTTATTCCCCGATCTTTTACCGGTTTCATTCATGTACCTGACACGATTACAGGCGGGAAGTGTCAGATAGCAACATCTACAGGCGACATCAATATCAGGCTGAAATATTGGCGCTTTCGGCTTCTCCCGCTGACGGTAAGAGATTATCGTTTGTCTGAAAACACCAAACATTCACGCACGACCGATCGAGAGAAAAAGATTGCTGTCTTACAAGGTGATAAGCCTCTTGCAAGACAGCATTTTTTATTGTATGGAGCGATGAATGCCGATTTAATCAGGCGGGATGATTGACAATGCCGACAAACAGCGGAAGTCCTGTTTCGCTCATGATCTCAAAGATAAACGGCCTGTCGAGGGTGAATTCCACATGATCAATGGATGCGCCCATACCCTCGAAGCTCAGGACTGTCACCGAAGCCGCCTTACAGCCTTCCTCGTCAATCAGAACTCGCGTATTCTGTTCCGCCTGACTGAGGTAGATTTCATCTGTGCTGTCGGTCAGGGGCGTGAAGTCTGATTTTTCAGCGTCAAAAATATCTGTGATGCCAAGCGCGTTCAGTCCGTCGCTCAGATTAATTGTCGATGAAACGTCAAACTTGGGAATGGACAGAGTGACCATCGGCGACTTGCTATTTGCGTAGTTTCCGTTGCTGACCAATAGTTTGCTTACCTGCTTGTCATCCAGCAGATCAGCGGGAGAATAGCCTTCGTGGGGAAGTATCAGCTTCATGTGACCGTTGTTCTGGAGCGGTAAGCTGACGGAGGAAAAATGATCTCCCCCATTATATTCCGCAACCTGAAAAGCGTTCATGAAATCGCACTTCATATCACCCGAAGCCGCATGAAAGGTGGATTGTTTTGTGTCATTGGAGAGAAACGGATCCTTCCATTTGCCGCTGTAATTGACCGTGGATGCAAGTGTGAGAACCATTCGTGGATTCATTTGAGCATTGGATGCATAATCGTCAAGCAATCCGTCGGTCTGCTGTTTGATCCAATTCTGCAGCATCTTGTTGTATTCGTCGGAACCGGGTTCACCGCTGAACACGGATGAATAATAGGTGTCGGCAAGCCTGCCCACCGTATCCTTTTTATAGCTCATTCGGTTGTTTGTCCACAAGGAATTGGCAAGAACGCACTTCGCCAATCCATCGTCGGCGTAATTCGCCTGCCAGATTGATTTGGAATGGGAACGCAGGGCTTTTATATCGCTCTGATGAAGCGCGTCGAGAATCTGTTGTCTTGAATTTCCGTCAGTGATTTCTGCCGACATACCCAGCGCCATGTAAAGACTGAGCGGGGAATAGGCTTGGTTGTCGGTACTGTTTTTGTTTAAAAACACACCTGTGCTGCTCAGGAAGAAGTCATTGAACCCATTCTGATAGCCTTTGGGCTGCTTTCTGAGAGCCGTTCGCGCCTTGTCCCATGCATCGTACGAATTTCCGTCTGGGTCGGAATCCGCATCGGGGTAAACCGGCATTTCGGGATATTCCGCTTCCGCTAAAACCGTCGCTTTATCGCTGACAATGTACGAAGGCTTGTCTTTTACGGTCTTCGGGAGCACAATCGCGCAGGCAATCACCGCCGCCGCGCAGACGCCTCCGACAGCCGCCCATTTCAGGATTCGGTTCGGTTTCCTTTTGGGTGAAAGATCGGGGATGAGCTTCTCGTCGGTGTCACCGATGACATCGAGAAGAATTTCTCTGTTTTTCATATTTTTCATATTTTTCATACATCTACGCCTTCCTTTTCCAGATAGTTTTTCAGTTTGTTTCTAATTCGCTGCAAGAGCATCTTGACAGCGCCTTCAGAGAGATCATACCGCTTTGCAATTTCACTCACAGGCATCATGTACCAGTAACGCAGGAGAAATATTGTCCTGCTTTTCTCGGGCAGCTCCCGCAGAAAACGGTTTAATACTTCCCGCAGCGCAAGCCTGTCCTCTATCGGACTGTCTTCTCCGATACACTCTGCCAACTCATCAAGGCACAGAGCCATCTGACCTCCGCCTCGTTTTTTCGACGTATCGCTGCGGAATCTGTCGATAGCAAGATTGCGTGTGATCCTGCCGAAGAATACAGCCAGTCGGTTCGGCTTTTCGGGGGGCAGGGTATTCCAAGCGCGAAACCATGTGTCATTGACACATTCCTCGGTATCTTCCGCCGAATGCAGAATATTGTCGGCAATCGAACTGCAATAGCCGCCGTATTTCTTCTGGCTTTCTTTGATCGCGGATTCATTTCTTTGCCAGTAAAGTTTGATGATATGAGAATCTTCCATAGTGCTACAACTCACCTCCTGCTTGCTTTATTTGCCCTTTCACCCTTATAGACGTATTTTGGAAGGTTCAGGTAACGGTGAAATGAAAATTATTTTTTTACTCCAGTATAACATAAAGAATGAAATTTTACATAAAAGCCTGTTACGGTTTTCAAAACCATCCGAATTCAAATAGTCTAAGGGCAACGGTTCAGCCTGTTGTCCTTCTTTCAGCAAATTAAAGAGGCTTTTACAAAGAAACCGCTTTTTGGTTTCTGACAGTAAAAGCCTCTTTTTTCTACCTATTTACGCTGTTGAGAAGGAAATCCATCAAAATCCAATACATGACTGTTACATGCCGACTTCTGTTCCGAAGCCGTCGTCGTCAGGCTTTCTGGTAGTCGTGGTGGTTGTCTGTGTGGTGGTCGTGGTGGTCGCCTTCGTGGTGGTCGTGGTGGTCGCCTTCGTGGTAGTCGTGGTGGTTGCCTTCTTAGTGGTCGCCTTCGTGGTAGTCGTGGTGGCTGCATGTGTGGTAGTGGGAGTAGCTGCTTTTGTAGTGGCTCCCGCTTTTTTCGTCGTAGTCGACTTATTACCTTCGGTCGTTGTCGTGGAAGCGGCGGTTGAATCAGTGTCCGTCTCCGATGATTCGGTTGTTTCTTCGGTGTCGATTTCCATTCCAATGCTCTCCATAATCCGCTTATGTTCTTCGGATAACCGCTCATTCTCTTTTTTTAGCTCGTCAATCTGTCTTTGGAGATCAGCGATATCCTCATCATAATTTTTTCCAAAATCGCAGCTGCTCAAAACAGCGATATTCATAAGCATGCTTAATGAAACAACCCCGACCAGAATTCGTTTGATACCTGTCTTTTTCATGTTAGATTTTCCTTTCAGTTATTGTTATTATTTACATTGACACTTCTGTACCGAAGCCGTCATCATTTGGATTGGTTGGAAGGGTTCCCGATTCCGTCACGCTGTCATTGCCTTCTTCGTTCATGGAAACCGAATTGTCCGTGGGAGGTACAGAAGAAGAACAGTTTATAAAACATATCATGGCACCGGTCAAAAGAACAAGTATCAAACCCACCAACAAGGCTGCAATTAATATCCGGTTATTATTTTTCATTCACAGCACCTGCTTCTAAGTCGTCACTGTGCCTCATAGTACGCCTTGACCGCATTGTAAAGTGCAATGATATCCTCGCTTACCGCGCGCTCCGTCTCCGGAACAGATGAAGAATTCAGGTTGGCCTGCATAATCTTCATCATGGAATTGGACTTGACAGATCCGTAAACGTAGCTGCCGTCCTTCCGAACGACAAACGGCACCACGTAATAAACATCCGCGATATCCTTGGAGGAAACGCCTTCTGTCAGGGTTCCGAAATAACGGGAACTGCCGCTTTCCGCGGCCAGTGTTCCGTCACTGTCGCGGAATACATAGGCGTTGGGGTTAAGTCTCATTGCGTCAGGAGAAGCGCTGTAGGAGGTATTATAGTACTTTGCGTTGAGAATAACCATGCCTCTCTGGCTGATATCCGTGCTGTTGCCATACTGTGCGAAATAGCGCAGACCCCACGGTTCAATCAGTCTGGAAGCGCCGCTGGTGACGTTGGGTGTAATGCCGTTTCCTGCCGCGACAACGGAACTTGCCGCTGTCTGAGAATTACCGCGCGGTACATCCATATCCACGGCGGCACCCGGCACGCCGGTTGCCGCATAATGCTGTGCCACACTCTCCTTGAGTTCAAGAATGCATGTGCAGATCGCTTTCTCAGCGGGGGTAATGGTGGAAAGGTTCAGATTGGCTTTGAGAATCTTCTCCATGGAATTGCTCTTGATGGTTCCGTAAATCGTGCGACCGTCTTCCATGACCGCAAAAGGAACTACATAGTACTTTGAACCGATGTCATAGGAATAAATACCCTTTGTCAGGGTGGCATAATATCTTCCCTTCGGATAGGTTGAAGTTGCTGCTTCTACTTCCAGTTCACCGCGGGAATCGAGGAACACATGTGCATTCTGATCGGAACAGAATGCTGCGGGTGTCATTCCGGTGCTGTAATATGTCTCCTTCAGGATGGCTATGCCCCTGTCGCTGATCCTGTCAGCATCTTCTCCGCTGAACACCGCGTAATAGCGGAGTCCCCACGGTTCATACAGCTTGGAAGCACCGCCGTTGATATTCGGCGTAACGTCGTAATTGGATGTTACCGTCACGGAACAGGTCGCGCTCTTGCTGCCCGCTTTCGCGGTGATGGTCGCGCTGCCGTTGCCGACCGCTGTTACCACGCCGTCCGAAACTGTCGCAACGGAGGTATTGCTGGATGTCCATGTCACACTGTCGCTGCTTCCGCTCGGTGTTACCGTCGCGGTAAGCGTCGCGGTATTGCCCTTTGTCAGGCTGAGTGATGTCTTGGAAAGGCTGATGCCTGTTGCAGGTGTCGTGACCGTCACGGAACAGGTCGCGCTCTTGCTGCCCGCTTTCGCGGTGATGGTCGCGCTGCCGTTGCCGACCGCTGTTACCACGCCGTCCGAAACTGTTGCAACGGAGGTATTGCCGGATGTCCATGTCACGCTGTCGCTGCTTCCGCTCGGTGTTACCGTCGCGGT
>ONID01000239.1 GCA_900317765.1 uncultured Eubacteriales bacterium
GCCTTAATGCAGGAGTATTTTGGATAAAGAGGTGAACTCACCCATGATTGAAAAAACCAACTTCGACTATCTCAAAGACGACCCGCAGTTTGAAATATTTGCGGACGCAGCCATCGCCGCGGAGAAGATTTATTCCATCGACCCCGGCGCGTGCGTACTCAATTGCCGCAGGGCAATGGAATACGCCGTCAAATGGATGTATTCCGTCGATGACGAGCTGACCATGCCCGCCGACACCACGCTGGTCAGCCTGCTCAGCGACGCCGACTTCCGCGCGATTTTCTCCAATAACGACCTTCTCCCGCGCATGGATTTCATACGCAAAAAGGGCAACGACGCGGGACACGGTGACTGGAAAAACACCGGCAGAAAAATCACTCCCGAAATTGCGCTGCATTGTCTGGAAAACCTCTTTTACCTCACCGATTTCATCTTCTACTGTTACAGCGATTCCGAGGACTACGATTTGCAGCGCACCTTTGACGCTTCCCTCCCCGAAGCACAGACCGCTTCTCAGGCAGCATCTTCCGAGCCGGTGATTTCCGAGGAGGATTTGCAGAAAATCCTCGACGAAAACGCGGCGCTGAAAGAATTCAAATCGCAGATCACCGCGCACAGGGAACAGCAGCAGCAGACCTACACACCGCACCCGCTGAAACCTTCCGAGTATACAACCCGCAAGCTCTACATAGACACCATGCTCAGACACCATGCTCAACGACGCGGGCTGGGTCGAGGGCAAAAACTGGCTGAATGAGGTTCCCGTGACCGGCATGACGACGGGCAAGACCGGCACGGGCTATGTCGATTATGTGCTGTTCGGCGACGACGGCAGACCTCTCGCCCTGATCGAGGCAAAAAAGACCTGCGTTGACCCGGCAGCCGCCAGACAGCAGGCGAAGGAATACGCCGACTGTTTACAAAGACAGTACGGCGTGCGCCCTGTCATCTTCCTCACCAACGGATTCGACACCCGCATCATTGACGGACAGTACCCCGAGCGAAAAGTCGCGGGCATTTACGCCAAGCGCGACCTCGAAAAGCTCTTTAACCTCCGCGCCATGCGGCAGCCGCTGGACAGCATTACGGTCAATGAGGACATCGCCGGACGCTACTATCAGATCAGAGCCGTCAAAGCCGTCTGCGAGAGTTTCGGGAAAGGCAACCGCCGCAAGGCGCTGCTCGTCATGGCAACCGGTTCCGGCAAGACCCGCACGGTGATTTCCCTCTGCGACGTGCTGCTGCGCTACGGCTGGGTGAGGAATATTCTGTTTTTAGCCGACCGCACCACGCTTGTCACGCAGGCAAAGCGCAGCTTCGTCAACCTTCTGGAAAATCTCTCGGTCACCAATCTCTGCGAGGATAAGGACAATCCCACCGCCCACTGCGTCTTCTCCACCTATCAGACCATGATGAATTGTATAGATTCCGTTCAGGATAATGAAGACGGAAGCAAAATATTCACCTGCGGACATTTTGATCTGGTGATCTGCGACGAAGCGCACCGTTCCATCTACAACAAATACCGCGATATTTTCAATTATTTCGACGCGCCGCTTGTGGGACTCACCGCCACGCCCAAGGACGAGGTGGACAAGAATACATACGAAATTTTCGAGCTGCAAAACGGCAATCCCACCGACAATTACCCGCTGGCGCAGGCGGTCGAGGATCACTATCTGGTGGATTTCACGCCAGTCAGTGTAACAACAAAATTTTTAGAGGAAGGGCTGCGTTACGACCAGCTTTCCGATGAGGAAAAAGCGGAGTATGAAGCGACCTTCGCCGACGAGGACGGCAACATTCCCGAAAGCATCGGTTCCTCCGCCTTCAATCAGTGGATTTTCAACCGCGACACCGTAGTGAAGGTGCTCGATACGCTGATGACACAGGGACTTCGCATTGATTACGGCGAAAACCTCGGCAAGACCATCATTTTTGCCCGGAATCACCGTCACGCGGAGTTCATTCTGGAAGTATTCAATCAGCAATATCCGCACCTGCCCGGCTACGCGATGGTGATCGACAACAAGCTGAAATTTGCGCAAAAAGCGATTGACGATTTCTCCGACCCGAAGAAGCTGCCGCAGATCGCCATTTCCGTCGATATGCTGGACACCGGCGTGGACGTGCCGGAGATTCTCAACCTTGTGTTTTTCAAGAAGGTCATGAGCAAGGCGAAATTCTGGCAG
>ONID01000170.1 GCA_900317765.1 uncultured Eubacteriales bacterium
CCTCAAAGAGGTTTTCCCGCTCGGTAATCTTCATTTCGGGATACCTTGCGTCCAGCTCTTTCAGCAGCAGTTCGTTCAGCTTGCTCTGATCCTTGACGACGTCCGACAATGCGATTTCTTCTCCCGTGGCGGGATCGATATTGCGGGCGGTATAGCAGTACATGCCGTGCGCTCCGCCCGAAAAAGTGTATCCTTCGGTTTCGATACTGACCGCTTTTTCATCGGCTCTCTTGACAACCGAAAAAGCTGTGTCCATGTAACGGCCGGTTCCGCCTTCCTTGGAAAAATCATGGGCTGCCTTGTCTTCTTCCGACGAAAATTGATCGGCGTCCTGCAGGATTTTGTCGGCTGTTTTTTCCAGTGCCGCTGCCAGTTTCGGGTAAGCCTTTGCCGTTTCTTCGGTGCAGTAGACCGTGCTGCCCCTGCAGTCCAGGTAAGTATTATATGTTTTCGAGTCGTATTTTGAGTTGTTGAAATAATGCCCGAAAAGCCGGATTTCCCCCGCGGAGGAATCCTTGCCGCCGGAATTGCTGCAAGCGGCAGCCGATACGAGCAGCATCACAGCGCAGATGACTGCCGATATTTTTCTTTTCATTTCCAATCAGTCTCCTTTATTATTATGTTTTCTTGCATCAACCGGTGATGATGCTTCCCAATATGTACAGGAAGGCATACCCCAGTATCGGAAGCAGAAAGAATACTATCGCCAGAATGATATTTCTGACTCTGTGCTCTTCATTATTGATAGCTTTCCACAGGAACACCACTGCTCCAACGATGAAAGCCAAGCCGATGATGATATATTTCGCTATCACGCCGATCAACAGCCAATATTCCATGTGAGTTCTTCCCGCTATTCGTTTGGGAATGGTTGATTTTATTATATCACGCAGTTCGTGGCTATGTCAATAGAACGGTGAAGGTTTGCGGAACAATATTGACTTCCCGAACCCAATATGATAAAATCAAAGCGAAAATAGTTCGTATAGAGAAAAAGGGAGAGAAAAAACAATATGAGAATGATGAAAAGGATATTGGCAATCGGACTTTCCGCTGTGATGGCATTGTCATTTGTCGGGTGCGGAAATACCGACACTTCCTCCGCTCCTGAGGACAGCCTTTCTTCCTCTGCTGTGGAAAAAGACGGTTTTGACTTTGCCGATTATCTGGGCGACGAGATTATTGACATTAGGAAGGTGGATAACGGCGAGCAGTTTGATTCCATATGCGAAACCTACCGATTTATCTTTCTTTCCGATGGATTGAAAATCAAGGGCTTTGTTTCCATCCCCTTGTCATGCATAGAAACCCGCATACCCTGCCAATGCATGGTATTTTGTAATGGAGGAAACAGCAATCTCGGCTATTTGGATAAAACAGATACCGCTATGAGATGCGCTGTTTCCAATCGCATTGTGATCGGCTGCGAACACAGAGGGAGCAGCGGCACCGAGGGAACCGACCGGTTCGGCGGCGATGATCTGAATGACGTGATCAAGCTGATCGACTTCTGCGATACGATGTTTGAATTTGCCGATATCGGTGATCTGTGCGTGGAAGGCGAGTCCAGAGGAGGACTTATGACCTACATGACCGCCCGCCGGGACAAAAGGGTCAGAAAAATCATCGTCTGTTCGGGTCTAAGCGACCTGGTTGCAACCTTCCATGAACGAGAAGACGGAATGAAAGAGACTCTTGTCAGATGTATCGGCGGCACACCCGAAGAAATGCCCGAAGAGTATGAAAAGCGCTCCGCTGTCTGTTGGGCGGATGAAATCAAAATCCCGATTCTCCTCATTCACAGCAAGGGAGACAAACGCGCCAATTTTGAAACACAGGCGCAAGCCATCTATGACAAGCTGAAGGACAGCACGGATTGCACGTTTATCACCTATGAGGATGATATGCACGGTTTTCACCAGGATCAGGATCCCGCCGTTATCAGGGAATGGCTGGAAACACACTGAATGGGATACGATGAATAAAGGCGCAGCCGTCGATTCGGCCACAGGAGGAATCCCGCATGGAACCCATCTGGAATGAAATGTACGAAGCGGCGAAAGCCGTATTGCATCCGCGGAGAATCTCGGATTATGTCACCTGCGGAGAGGTAGCCGCCGCGATTCTGTCGAAGTCGGGCAGCATCTATACCGGCGTATGTATGGATACCTGCTGCACGCTGGGCATCTGCGCAGAGAGAAACGCCATCTTCAATATGATCACCAACGGCGAACAGGAGATCGACAAGGTTCTCGTCGTCTTGGACGACGGCACCAACGGCGCGCCCTGCGGCGCCTGCCGGGAACTCATGGTGCAGATCATGCCGGACAGCTACAGGAACATCGAAATCATGATGGATTACGCCGCCGGACGCGTCGTCAGGCTCGGCGACATCACGCCCGAATGGTGGATATAGGGGATTAATATTTTCTCACAAACGGATATTCCACTTTTCCGTCCAGCAAGGGCGCGTATGCCTTGACCTTGCGGAAGGTGTTGCCCAGCATTTCGCGTTCGCGGTAGGAACGCAGGCTTTCCAACTCAAATGCCGCGTAGAATAAACCTTCCGTTTCCGCGTCGGCTAAAAGCAGGGTGTTGTCGGTACATTCGCCGTTTTCGTCCCAGCAGATGGGGCTGAACGCGCAGGAATTCCCCGCGTTTCTTCCGTTCGGGTTCGCCATGGCAACGCCGCACATATTCTCATACGCCCTCGTGGAAAGCGCCCCCACGCGCGGCTTCATGCTTTCGCAGTCGTTGGGAACCAGAATGATCTCCGCGCCTTTGAGCATTAATATCCTTGCGCTTTCGGGGTATTCCCTGTCGTAGCAGATCATCACGCCGAGCTTCACGCCGCCGAAGTCGCACACCTTGAATTCATCGCCGGACGCAAGCGCCTTTTCGTCCGCGAAGTCGCAGGTGTGTACCTTGGCGTATTTCATCAGAATTTCGCCGTTTTTGTCAATGACAAAGGCGGCGTTTTGCGGTTTTTCATGCCCCTGTGTAACGGCTGTGGCGACAACGCCGATCTCCAGCTCCTTTGCTTTTTCGCAGAGCGGCTTCAAATCGTCCTGCGTAAGGGCGGAAGCATTGTCAATGCTCAGGTCATAGCCCGTGATGAAACATTCCGGCAGAAGGAGAATGTCCGCGTTGTTTCGCTTGGCTTCTTCCATCTTGTCAATGGCAACGGAAATGTTGTTTTGAAGTTCCCGATTGCGGGAACGCATTTGCAGAATGGCGATATTTAAAAATTTCATGTTGTTCTCTCTCCTTTTCTCAAATACTACCACAATAGTTAAAAAATTGCAATGACAAAAGGCTGTCTTTCGCCCGTTTGGGGAACGAAAAACAGCCTTGTTTTTATACCAAAATATTAAAATTACTCCATTTCCTTCATAAATTCAAGCACCGGAGTTTTATACGTTTCCTCGTTGTAAATATTTTTACTAGATGATTGTAAAACTTGGAAAAAGCTGGAAATTGGTGGGGTCATGCATTGTTCAAAACGAAGTTTTTCTCCGTTCGGGGCAAGAAAATCGTTGTATTACTGGTCTTGCTCGGTCGCACCGCTTAACAAGTTAAGATAGGCTCCCTCGTGGGGCTCTGCCCCACTCCCCGCAAGGGCGCTGCCCTTGACCTGCCAGGGAGCCTTGCCCCCTGACTCCAATGTCATCAACTTAAGGGGATTATGAAGGATGTGCAGGGGGTTTGTGCCTGAAATAAACTGATGTTGACTTCCCAAAGAAAACGCTATATGATGGGAGAATGAAATGACACTGTTTGCACTTCCAAAGGAATGATCAGGAGAATTTAAATTCATGGCTATAAAAATCATTGAAATCACAGGCGACAATTACGTCGGCAAATGGGACAACACATGAACCGCGTGCAGGGGAATTATCATTCAGAACAACCGTATTCTGATGTCCTATGAAACGCTGAGGAACTGTGCAGAATTTAATCCGTCGTTTGTTGCCGAAAAGCATAGTATCCTTCGTCTTTCTGACGGGTTAAAATGTATTAATTATTTCTGCACAAAGCTGGAATGCCCGACAAAAGAGGACGCCGGCGGACATAAATACGGATTTTCTGGGGTTGGATAATATTATTAAAAACTATTTACTTTTTGATCAGATTATGATATAATGTTGATAAATGGTGTCAGGTTTGTAGTTATTCCATCAACATTTCATCAAAATCAATACAGTTATTGGATTGTCATGGTAATACGGAGGTATCATTATGAACAACATGAAACGGAACGACGGTTCAGGCAGTAAGGTGCGCGAAAAGAGAAGATGCAGACTTCTGCCGATTGGCATTCAGCGCAAGCTGTTTGTCATCACGGCCATGGTTGCGGCTTTTGTAACCATGATGGCCGGTACGATCCATACCGATTACCGTGAAATCAATGCGGGAAACTGCGCGGAGCTGGACAACGTGACGGCTGTAACGCTCAGTGATCCCGGCCTGACGTTTGAAGGCTGGCAGCTCTACAGCTCGGACGGAACCCTGCTTGAAACGGTCGCTCCCGGCGGCAGATTCTCCGCCGCCAAGTTTGCCGGAAGGGGAGAAGTCTTCACCGTCAGATATGACCCCTGCTACAGCATTGACGATATCGTTTCGGATGAAAACAATGTTCCCGGCGTCACTGGTCTCCCGGAAGGTCTTGACGGAAGCTTCAGCATGAAGGTCGATTATGATACGCTCAAAACAAACGACGGATACAATACCGGAATGTCCCGGAGGAAGAGCTTGACAGCCTGGTTTCCTTCGACAGAAGCAAGGAAGCCAATCTATATGTTGAAAGCCATTTTACCAGCGGTCGGTCGGGGGAAGGCTTTGATGCCGCCATGCCGGTCAGAACAGGCTACAAGTTCCTCGGCTGGAGCTATGACAAGGACTTCCGTTATGACGCGGCAACCAAAGACAAGGCTTCCGTCAGCAAACACAGCAGCGAAGACGGCGCGTTCTGTTCCGATCTGCGCAAGAGCGATCCCTGGGTTTATCTCAGCCGATGCACC
>ONID01000018.1 GCA_900317765.1 uncultured Eubacteriales bacterium
TCAAAACGGCAGAAATACCAGAATGTCCTTTTCCAAGATCACCGAAGTGCTGGAGATGCCCAATCTCATCGAGGTGCAGAAGAATTCCTATCAGTGGTTTCTTGACCGCGGACTCAGGGAAATCTTCGACGATTCCTCGGGAATCGTGGATCACACCGGCAACCTTCTGCTCGAGTTCATTGATTTCCGCATCAATTACGAGCCGAAGTACACAATCGAAGAGTGCAAGCTCCGCGACGCTACCTATTCCGCAACTCTCTATGTGACGGCACGCCTGACCAACAGAGAAACCGGTTATATGAGCGAACAGGAAGTCTACATGGGCGAATTCCCGCTCATGACTCCCAGCGGTACATTTGTTATCAACGGCGCGGAACGCGTCATCGTCTCTCAGCTCGTCCGTTCTCCCGGCGTATACTATAAGATGGAGCACGACAAGTCCGGCAAGGAGCTTTTTTACACCACCGTCATCCCCAACAGAGGCGCATGGCTGGAATATGAGAACGACGTCAACGATGTTTTCTATGTAAGAATTGACAAGAACCGCAAGCTGCCTATCACTACCTTCATCCGTTCGCTCGGTCTTTCCACCAACGACGATATTTATGAATACTTCGGTCACGATGAGCGCATCGAGCAGACCATCGCCAAGGAAGCCACTCTCACCAAGGACGGCGTTAAGAATTCCGACGACGCCTGCATCGAGGTCTTTAAAAAGCTCAGACCCGGCGAACCGCCCACAGTGGAGACTGCCCGCAACTACATTGAGGACATGTTCTTCAACGCTCATAAATATGATATTTCCCGCGTGGGCAGACATAAGTACAACCAGAAGCTCTGTCTCGGCTTCCGACTGATCGGTCACAGAGTGACCAAGCCGATTGTCAACTTCTTTACAGGCGAGATCGTCGCCGACGCAGGCGAAATGATCAACAAGGCCAAGGCGGAGGAAATCAACAATTCCGGCGCGAGCGTCGCATTTATCCAACTCGAAAACGAAAAGGAGATCAAGGTGATCTCCAACGGCATGGTCGATATTGGCGAGTATGTCGGATTCGACGCGAAGGCGGAATGCGGCATCGACGAAAAGGTCAGCGTTGTTGTGCTCAAGGACATCCTTGACAGCTGCGAGACCGATGAGGAGATAAAGGAAGCTATCATCGAGCGCAAGAATGAGCTGATTCCCAAGCACATCACACGCGACGATATATTTGCCACTATCAACTACTTCAACTGCGTGGCCAGCGGAGTCGGCACACTCGACGACATCGACCATCTCGGCAACAGAAGAATCCGTTCGGTCGGCGAGCTGCTGCAGAACCAGTTCAGAATCGGCTTTGCGCGCCTCGAAAAGGGCGTAAGGGAAAAGATGAGCATCAACGAAATCGACAAGATGACTCCCACCACCCTGATCAACAGCCGCCCCGTGAACGCCTCCATCAAGGAATTCTTCGGCACCTCTCCCCTCTCTCAGTTCATGGATCAGAACAATCCCCTTGCTGAACTGACCCACAAGAGAAGACTCTCCGCCCTCGGTCCCGGCGGTCTGTCGAGAGACCGCGCCGGATTCGAGGTCCGTGACGTACACTACAGTCACTACGGACGCATGTGCCCGATCGAGACCCCTGAAGGCCCGAACATTGGCCTGATCTCCTACCTCGCCACATTCGCCCGCATCAATGAATACGGCTTCATCGAGGCTCCCTTCCGCAAGGTCGACAAGGAAACCGGAAGAGTTACCGACGAAGTCCGCTACATGACCGCCGACGTGGAAGACGAATTCATCGTCGCACAGGCCAACGAGCCCCTCGACGAGAACGGTCATTTCATCAAGCCCAGAGCAACCGCGAGATTCAGGGGCGAATTCCTCGAAACCGAGGTCAACAGAATCGATTACATGGACGTTTCGCCGAAGATGCTTGTCTCGGTCGCAACAGCTATGATTCCCTTCCTTGAGAACGACGACGCCAACCGCGCTCTCATGGGCTCCAACATGCAGAAGCAGGCCGTTCCGCTCATCCGCTGCGAAGCGCCTATCGTCGGCACCGGCATGGAATACAAAGCCGGCGTTGACTCGGGCAACTGCGTGCTTGCGGAGCGCGCCGGTACAGTCACCTACGTCAGCGCCGACGAGATACGCATCAAGGCTGACGGCAGCGACGACACCGACACCTACCACATCATCAAGTTCATGCGTTCCAACCAGGGTAACTGCTTCAACCAGACCCCCATTGTCAGCTACGGCGAGCATGTGGAAAAGGGCGACGTCATCGCCGACGGTCCTTCCACCCAGAACGGCGAGATCTCCCTGGGCAAGAATGTGCTGATCGGCTTCATGACATGGGAGGGCTACAACTACGAGGACGCCGTTCTTCTCAATGAAAAGATCGTCCGCGACGATGTATTTACGTCCATCCACATCGCGGAATTCGAGACCGAAGCCAGAGACACCAAGCTCGGCCCCGAAAGCATCACATCCGATATTCCCAACGTCAGCGACGACGCGCTGAAGAATCTCGGTGAGGACGGTATCGTCCACATCGGAGCCGAGGTTCACGCGGGTGACATTCTGGTCGGCAAGGTAACGCCCAAGGGCGAAACCGAGCTCACCGCGGAGGAAAGACTGCTCCGCGCCATCTTCGGCGAAAAGGCACGCGAGGTGCGTGACACCTCCCTGAAGGTGCCTCACGGCGAAAGCGGTATTGTCGTGGACGTGCAGGTATTTACCAAGGAGAACTGCGACGAGCTTTCTCCCGGTGTCAACAAGGTTGTCAGAGTTTATCTGGCACAGAAGAGAAAAATCAGCGTCGGCGACAAGATGGCAGGCCGTCACGGAAACAAGGGTGTTGTCTCCAGAATTCTCCCTGTTGAGGATATGCCCTTCCTGCCCGGTGGTCAGCCGCTGGATATCGTCCTGAATCCTCTGGGCGTTCCTTCCCGAATGAACATCGGTCAGGTGCTCGAGGTTCACCTCGGCAGAGCTGCCAAGGCGCTTGGCTACAAGGTCATGACGCCTGTCTTCGACGGCGCGCACGAGAGCGACATCGTCGAGATGTTCAGGGAGGCTGGTCTTGACGAGGACGGAAAGACAGAGCTTTTTGACGGACGTACAGGCGAGAAGTTTGACAACCGCGTTACCGTCGGTTACATGTACTTCCTCAAGCTCCATCACCTTGTCGACGACAAGATCCATGCGCGTTCCACAGGTCCCTACTCCCTCGTTACGCAGCAGCCGCTCGGCGGCAAGGCGCAGTTCGGCGGTCAGCGCTTCGGTGAAATGGAAGTCTGGGCGCTCGAGGCATACGGCGCGGCATATACCCTTCAGGAAATTCTGACCATCAAGTCGGATGACGTCGTGGGACGTGTCAAGACCTACGAAGCTATCATCAAGGGACAGAATATTCCCAAGCCGGGTATTCCGGAATCCTTCAAGGTTCTCATCAAGGAGCTTCAGTCGCTCGGTCTCGATGTCAAGGTGCTCGACGCCGATCAGAACGAAGTCGATCTCAAACAGCACTTTGACGACGACGACGACGCTTATCTGCCGGACGAGAATTCCGAGCATCTCAATGACAACGTCGTTGACGAGAATGAGCTTGCCAATTACGGATACGCCGAAGCGGA
Organism: uncultured Eubacteriales bacterium; assembly: GCA_900317765.1. Taxonomy (GTDB): domain Bacteria; phylum Bacillota; class Clostridia; order Oscillospirales; family Acutalibacteraceae; genus RUG762. Next base: position 3,625 of record ONID01000018.1, read on the forward strand.
TGAAGACGACTTTGGTTCCGACGATGACGACGAGCTTGCCGGCCTCGGCGGTCAGTATCTCGACGGCGATTCCGAGGATGAGGACGACGAGGACGACGAAGACGACGATTTCAGCTTAGACGAAATATTCGCAAGTGATGACGGTGACGATACCGACACTGCGGAACAGTTTTAAGGGGGTACGCTGATGGAATTCAATGAATTTGATTCAATAAAGATCGGTCTGGCTTCACCGGAGCAGATCAGAAGCTGGTCATACGGTGAGGTCACAAAACCCGAAACTATCAATTACCGCACGCTCAAGCCCGAAAAGGACGGTCTCTACTGTGAAAGGATCTTTGGTCCTCAGAAGGACTGGGAGTGTCACTGCGGAAAATACAAGAGAATTAAGTACAAGGGCAAGAAGTGCGAGAAGTGCGGCGTTGAGATCACACGCTCCAAGGTTCGCCGCGAGCGCATGGGCAGCATAGAGCTTGCCGCTCCGGTCTCCCATATCTGGTACTTCAAGGGCATTCCCTGCCGCATCGGCTTCATGCTCGACATTACCCCGAGGCTGCTTGAAAAGGTGCTTTACTTCGCCTCTTACATTGTCACCGATCCCGGTGATGTGCCGCGTCTGCAATACAAGCAGGTGCTCAACGAGAACGAATACAGCGAACTCAGAGAAGCCTACGGCGACGACTTCAAAGCGGAGATGGGCGCGGAAGCCATTCAGAAGCTGCTCGCAGACATCGACCTCGAAACGCTTTCCAATGACCTCAAATCCGAGCTGGAAACCGCTTCGGGTCAGAAGAAGGTCAGACTGCTCAAGAGACTTGACGTCGTGGAATCCTTCCGTCTTTCGGGCAACCGCCCCGAATGGATGATCCTCAACGTCATCCCGGTCATTCCCCCCGACATCCGCCCGATGGTTCAGCTCGACGGCGGCAGATTTGCCACATCCGACCTGAACGATCTCTACCGCAAGGTCATCAACCGCAACAACCGTTTGAAGAGACTGCTCGAACTCGGTGCTCCCGAGATTATCGTTCGCAACGAAAAGAGAATGCTCCAGGAATCGGTGGACGCTCTGATCGACAACGGACGCAGAGGAAGACCTGTCACAGGCCCCAACAACCGCACGCTCAAATCCCTCTCCGAAATGCTCAAGGGCAAGCAGGGACGCTTCCGTCAGAACCTTCTCGGCAAGCGCGTGGACTACTCCGGACGTTCGGTTATCGTCGTCGGTCCTGAACTCAAGATGTACCAGTGCGGTCTGCCGAAGGAAATGGCACTCGAGCTCTTCAAGCCCTTCGTCATGAAGCGCCTGACCGAGACCGGCAAGGCGCAGAACGTCAAGTGCGCGCGCAAGATGGTGGAAAGAGGCGAAGCCCACGTCTGGGACGCTCTCGAAACCGTTATCAAAGGACATCCCGTCATGCTCAACCGCGCTCCTACCCTTCACCGCCTCGGTATTCAGGCGTTTGAACCTGTTCTGGTGGAAGGACGCGCCATCAAGCTGCACCCGCTGGTATGTACCGCCTTCAACGCCGACTTCGACGGCGACCAGATGGCTGTTCACGTACCGCTCGGCTCCGAGGCACAGGCGGAAGCCCGTCTGCTGATGCTCGCCTCCGGCAACCTGCTGAAACCCTCCGACGGAAAGCCTGTCGCGGTTCCGACGCAGGACATGGTGCTCGGTTCCTACTACCTCACCCTCGACAAGGACGGAGAACCCGGCGAGGGCAAATACTTCAAAGACTTCAATGAAGCTCTTCTCGCTTATGACGCAAAAGTCATCACGCTTCATTCCAAGATAAAGGTGCGCCGCACGGGCGAATTCAACGGCAAGCCTATTACGAAGATGATTGATACCACCGTCGGAAAGATCATTTTCAACCGCCCGATTCCGCAGGATCTCGGCTTCACCGACCGCACCGACGAGGATAAGTGCCTCAATCTTGAAATTGACTTCCTCGTGGGCAAGAAACAGCTCGGTCAGATCATCGAGCGCTGCATCAAGGTGCACGGCGTGGCAAAGACCTCCGTTGTGCTCGACGACATCAAGTCACAGGGCTACAAGTACTCCACCAAGGGCGCTCTCACCGTCGCGGTGTGCGACGCCACCATTCCTCCCCAGAAGAAGGAGATTATTGCCAACACCGAGCACGAGGTCGACAAGGTTCTCAAGCTCTTCCGCAAGGGTCTTCTCACCGATGAGGAGCGCTACAACCTCACCATCAAAGCATGGGAAAAGGCAACCACCGACGTTGCCAACGCCCTCAGCTCCAACATGGACAGATACAATCCCATTCAGATGATGGCTCATTCCGGCGCCCGCGGTTCTGCCAACCAGATCAAGCAGCTCGCCGGTATGCGCGGACTGATCGCCAACACATCGGGACGCACCATTGAAATTCCGATCCGTTCCAACTACCGCGAAGGTCTGAATATCCTCGAATACTTCATCTCCTCCCGCGGCGCGAGAAAAGGTCTCGCAGATACCGCTCTGCGTACCGCCGACTCGGGTTATCTGACCCGCCGACTGGTCGACGTTTCACAGGAGGTCATTATCCGCGACGACGACTGCGGCTGTGAGCACGGTATTGAAGTTTACGCCATCAAGGACGGCAACGAGATTATCGAGCCGCTCGAGGAAAGACTCTACGGCAGATACCTTGTCAACGACTTCTGCGACGAAAACGGCAATGTGCTTGTTTCCAAGGACAAGATGATGGACGACAACGACGCCAAGATCATTGTCAGCTCCGGAATCGAGCGCGTGGAGATTCGTTCCATCCTGACCTGCCAGTCCAAGCGCGGCATCTGCAAGAAGTGCTACGGCAACAACCTGGCCACCGGTAAGGTCGTCACAAAGGGCGAAGCAGTCGGTATTATCGCCGCGCAGTCCATCGGCGAACCCGGTACGCAGCTTACCATGAGAACCTTCCACACGGGCGGTATCGCCAGTGCCGAGGATATTACACAGGGTCTTCCCCGCGTTGAAGAACTTTTTGAAGGCAGAAAGCCTAAGGCACTTGCCATTATCAGCGAGATCGACGGTATTGTTTCGCTGGAAGAGGACAGATCCAAGAGCGTCGTCAAGAACAACGTGGTTGTCACCAACCCCGAAAGCGGCGAGAAGCGCACCTACCTCATCCCCTTCGGTTCCAGAAGAAAGGTGCAGGAGGGCGACTTCATCAAGGCGGGCGACAGAATCACAGACGGCTCGGTCAACCCCCACGACATTCTCGCCATCAAGGGTTCGAATGCCGTTCAGGAATACCTCATCGAGGAAGTCCAGCGCGTTTACCGTCTGCAGGGTGTTGATATCAACGACAAGCACATCGAAGTCATTGTCCGCCAGATGATGAAAAAGGTTCAGGTCGAGGATCCCGGCGATACGCTTCTCCTCCCCAATGTGCTGGTGGACAAATCCGAATTTGAGGCAGCCAATGAGGAAATCATGGCGCGCCGCGAAGCCGAAGGCGATGAATCCATCCGCCTTGCCACATGCAGACCCGTTATGCAGGGTATCACAAAGGCCTCGCTCTCTACCGAATCCTTCCTGTCCGCCGCGTCCTTCCAGGAAACCACCAAGGTTCTCACCGACGCAGCCATCAAGGGCAAGATCGACCCGCTGATCGGTTTGAAAGAAAACGTCATCATCGGCAAGCTCGTTCCCGCCGGAACAGGAATGGTTGTCGCCACAGACAAGGTCATCGAAGTGGAGCCTATCACCAGCATGGATGTTTAATCCAATTAAATATTTGAAAGTGGGAGTAACAAATGAAAGATAACACCCAGTCAGTTCCTGACCCCAATGCCGAAGGACAAAAGCCCGAAGAATTGGACGTCGTCGTAAAAGACGACATTGAAATGCTCAACGGCATTACGGAAAAATACGATCTTACTGTCCTGGAAAAGAAGGTCATCCACAAGATCGTTTCGCTTCTTGAAACAAAGCAGATGCGCAGAATGCTGCCAAAGCAGAACGTCGGCGATTCTGTATTCAAGATGTATTCCTCTGACGAGGAACCGACAGAGTTCCTGGTCGACAGAGTTGAATTCGACGATTACGGCTGGAATCTGGTGAGCTATGAGAAATTCGGTACCTCCGAGGTCGAATTCATCTTCAGCGAGAGAGATTACGATCAGTTCTTCTTTGACACTGCCGAGAAGGCAAAGGAGCATTACAAGAAGTAAAGGTGGTAACACGAAGCGCCCGCTCTCGTCCTTTTTGCAGGAAGAAACGGGCGCTTTTGGTTTATAATATTATTATGAAAGAAGTTGTAATAGATGTGTCAGACGCACGATAAAGAAAAATTCTACATCACCACGCCGATTTATTATCCGTCAGGAAATCCCCATATCGGTCACTGCTACACCACAGTGGCATGCGACACCATGGCGAGATACAAGAGAGCCAAGGGCTATGATGTGATGTTCCTCACCGGCACCGACGAGCACGGACAGAAAATCGAGGACAAGGCCAAGGAAGCCGGACTCACTCCTAAGGAATACGTGGACGGCATAGTGGCCAACTTCAAAAAGCTGTGGGAATTCATGGGCATTTCCTACGACAGATTCATCCGCACAACCGACGATTACCATGTGGAATCGGTGCAGAAGATATTCCGTGAGCTTTACGACAGAGGCTATATCTACAAGGGCGAATACAAGGGTAAGTACTGCAAGCCCTGCGAGAGCTTCTGGACAGAGACGCAGCTCGTGGACGGCAAATGTCCCGACTGCGGCAGAGACGTCACCGACGCTTCGGAAGAGGCTTATTTCTTCAGGATTTCCGAATTCTCCGACCGTCTGGAAAAGCTGCTCACCGAGACCGATTTCCTGCAGCCTCAGACACGCGTCAACGAGATGATCAACAATTTCATCAAGCCGGGTCTTGACGATCTCTGCGTCTCCAGAACCAGCTTCAAATGGGGCGTTCCTGTCGATTTTGACGAGGGACACGTCGTTTACGTCTGGGTGGACGCTCTCTCCAACTACATTACCGCGCTCGGTTATCAGAACGGCAAGTACGACGATTTCGCCAAGTTCTGGCCTGCGGATGTTCACGTCATGGCAAAGGAAATTGTCCGCTTCCACTCCCTGATCTGGCCCGCCATTCTGATGGCGCTCGATCTGCCGCTTCCCAAGAAGGTCTACGGCCACGGCTGGATCAACCTCGGCGGCAAGAAGATGGGCAAATCCACCGGCAACGTTGTCGATCCGTTTATTCTCGGCGACCGATACGGCGTTGACGCTGTGAGATACCACATTCTGAGAGAAATGCCCTTTGGCGGCGACTGTGATTTCAGCAACGAAATCATGATCAGGCGCATCAACTCCGACCTCGCCAACGACCTCGGCAACCTCATCAACAGAAGCATCGCCATGGTGCAGAAGTACTTCGGCGAAACCATGACCAGAGATTTTACTCCCGACCCCGTGCAGGATGACGACTTTGTGAATGCTGTCAAGGAGCTTCCTGCCCTCGTGGAAAAGAATCTTGACAATCTCCAGTTCTCTGTCGCGCTCTCCGAGATATTCAGAGTTATTGCGGCCGCCAACAAGTACATCGACGTGACGACCCCGTGGGTGCTCGCCAAGGACGAAGCCAACAAGCCGAGGCTCTCCACCGTCATGTACAACCTGCTCGAATCCATCAGAGTGATCAGCATCCTGCTCAATCCCTTCATGCCCACCACCATGCCCAAGGTGCAGGCGCTGCTCAATCTCACAGAGGAACATACCGCTTGGGACAGTGTTTATCAGTTCGGCGTGCTTCCTGACACTGTATCTGTGCAGAAGTCTTCTCCCCTCTTCCCCAGAATCGACATTGACAAGGAGATCGCCGAGCTTGATGCCATCACGGAAGCCGCCAAGAAGGCTGCCGAAGTGCCCGCCAAGCCGAAATTTGAGGTAGAAGGCATTGCCACACAGATCGGCATCGAGGACTTTGCCAAGGTCGATCTCAGAGTCGCCAAAATCGTGGAATGCGAGCCTGTCAAGCGCTCCAAGAAGCTGCTCAAGCTCACACTTGACGACGGCACCGGCACTCCCAGAACGGTTGCAAGCGGCATTTCCCAGTGGTACACGCCTGACGATCTCAAAGGCAGAAGCGTGCTTGTCGTCGCCAACCTCAAGCCCGCCAAGCTCTGCGGCGTGGAGAGCAACGGCATGATTCTTGCCGCCGACAACGGATTTGACGCGGACGGCAAAGAGGACGTCAAGGTGATATTCGTAGACGGACTCAATCCCGGCGCGAAGATTCACTGACGTTTGAATTGACTAATATTTGATTTTTTCCCGATACCATGTCCCTATACCCATGAGACATGGTATCGGCTTTACTAAGGAGGTAACCTATGGCTTTGATTTATGTGCTGCTGACTGTTTTTCTGCTCATTGCCATCGCCGAACAGATTTATTTCTACCGCAAGATATCCGGTGCGGTCAGATACTTCGGAAGTAATCTTTCCAAGGGCAAAAGAATTCTGTTGACGGTAGCGCTTTTTCTTCTGACATTTGTCCCGATTCCCTTTGCGTTTGTGGAATGGTTCATTCTTGAAATGCACATCGCCGTTTTCCTTCTCCTCAGCGATCTTGCCGCTTTTGTTACGAAGAAGGTCGGCAGTAAGAAGGATATCCAATATCCCGGATGGCTGAAAGTTGTCTATAAGACCGGCGCTGTGGCGTTTCTTCTGACGGCGGCCGTGCTCGTTTACGGTAAGTACAATATGTATCACGTCGTCCGCACCGATTACGATGTGACGGTCAATAAGAACCTCTCCCACGACTACAAGGTGGCGCTGGTCGCAGACTTGCATTACGGCATTTCCATTGACGCGGAGAAGCTGCAGGCTGTGGCGGATGCCATCGAGAAAGAATCGCCCGACTTCGTGATTCTCTGCGGGGATATTGTGGACGAAAGCACGACGCCTGAGGGAATGAATGAAGCTTTTTCCATATTAGGGCATATTGAGAGCAAGCTCGGCGTCTATTATGTCTATGGCAATCACGACAAGAGCAGATTGGGACTCAGCGGAAGATTTACCGACATGGAGCTGGCCGAGGCGATCAGAAGCAACCGCATCGAGATCCTGGAGGATAACACGGTGCTCTTCAATGACGACATGATTTTCGTGGGACGTATGGACAAAATGGAGCGGACGCAAAAAGGTAAGAGCATTGATGAACTGCTCGTCGGCGCGGACAAGTCGAAAGTGATTGTCGTCTCCGACCACCAGCCAAACGATTACGAAGCGCTCAGCAAAGCAGGCTGCGATCTCGTCATGTCGGGACATACCCACGGCGGACAGCTCTTCCCCTTCGGTGAATTCAGCCAGCTGATCGGGGCCAACGACATGACCTATGGCTTCAAAAAGGTGGGAGACCTCAACGCCATTGTCACCTCGGGGATTGCCGGATGGGGATTTGATATGCGCACCGAGAGACATTCCGAATACGTCATGATTCATTTGAAGGGAAAGCAGTCATAAGACATTTTTGACAACATTTACCGATCAGAAACGTCCTTGTAATACATCAAATGTGTGTTACACTATCCATCGGAACGATGTTCCGCTCTCCGCAAAAAACACTGCGGAAGAAAAAATACAGGAAGGTTGAATTCCTATGATAAAGAAAGCATTCCTATACTGTCTGTGCTGTATGATATTGCTGACAGCGACAATGTCCTTGTCTGGGTGCGGCAGTAAAGCGATAGACACAGCGTCGTCGGAATCAGATACTGCGGACAAATCTCCGCTGGCAGGCATTGTGGGCACATGGCGCGAGGACAGCGAAAGCGGCGTAAAGGTTCTGATGATCGGCGAGGATGAGAACTACCTTTTTCTCAACCAAGTCGGAGCCACGCAAAAAGGTACCGTCAAAAAAGAACAGGCAGGCGGCGGCAAGCAGTCCCGTTTCCTGTTCTATGACGAAACTTCCGATTTGTGGGCGGAATCGTCCCCTGTTTCCGACACGGGAGACAAACCCGAAACCATTACACTCACGAGTGACGGACAGAAAATGAATTTTAAACGCATTGACGAGAATCAGAAAACCTCTGCCGAAGATTATCTCGGAGCCTGGCAGAGCGGAAGGTGCTCCATCACTGTCAGCCAAAAGGGCGACAGCAATCAGGTCGACATTATTTGGGGAGGCAGCGCCTCGGAGAGTCTGGAATGGAGCTATCTCTGCCGGTATGATGAAGAAACCGCCACTCTCCAATGCGATAGCGGCGCGAAAAAGTCCGACGTTGTTTACAACGAGAAGGGAAAGAAAAAAGAGAAGGTTCTCTACAGCGACGGCAGCGGCTCCTTCAAAGCAAGAGGCGACATTCTGATCTGGACAGACAATCAGGATGACACCGGCAAGGACCTGATTTTCGTGCATATTCCCGTTGATAGATAAACCTGACAAGCGATCAAATAAAAAGTGTGCCGATGATGTGTAAAAAATCACCGGCACACTTTTTAATTTGTCATAGAGTTTATTCAAAAAAAACTTACACGGATTTGATCTTTGCCTTGGTGCCGACCTGAATCAGACGGACGATGACCGGGCTGAGAAGCATGTTGACCGCCAGCTCAAAGAGGAAATTGAAGCCAACAAGACCTACGATCATAAAGACAAACACATTTGTTCCGTTGGCCCATGTCTTGATGGTATCCATAAAGAACACGACCGAGCCGAGCAGGAAGATGCCTGTGTTGACGACAGGGCATGTGAATGCGGCTGCCATCACTGCGAGAGTGACATTTTTCTTTTCCAGCGCCTTGTAGACCACACCGGCCAGGAAACCTGCCAGCGTACCCTTGAGCAGCACGGTGATGATCGTGCCGGCGAAATTCGCCTGATAGAAAAGCGCCGTATCGGGCTGAAGCAGTACCACTACACTGAATACGAAACCGAGCCATGCACCTGCGGTCCTGCCGTATAGCGCTGCCCCGATGACGATCGGTACGAGTACCAGAGAAATGGAAAACGGACCGAACTTGATGAAGCTGCCCAGATACTGAAGCACGACAACGATAGCCGTGAACAGTGCGACACCGACGAGCTTGACGATGTCAATCTTCTTTGAACTGTTGTTCATAAAAAAACCTCCTGCTGCCGTTCCGCGATAAACGCATGATTTGCGTTTTCGCATGATACAGCGCAAATTAATCTATATTGAAGGCGTTGCCGCCTGCAATATCACCAATATTGATTTTTTATGCCCTTCGTTTGGAAGTCGATTTAAAGTTTTATCCTCTGTGCTTTTTTGATCTGTCGTTCTTTTCATAAAGAATGCGCAGACCTTCGAGCACAAGATTTTCGTCCAGAATGAATTTTCTCTTGCAGTTACGGACAATATCGGGAGAATAGCCGCCCGTTGCAATGGCTGTAACAGGCATACCAAGCTCTTCCTCTACCCTTTCGAGCATGCCGTCCAGTAAGGAAGCAGCCCCGAGAATCAGCCCGGAACGCATGGAGTCGATGGTGTTTTTACCAATGACCTGCTTTGGCTTTTCATAGCTGATCTGCGGAAGAAGCGCGGCGTTGTTGACCAAAGCCATGAGGGACGTGCGGATGCCGGGATAGATAATGCCGCCGATCATCTTGCCGTCCTTGTCAAGGACAAAAATCGTGCTGGCGGTTCCGAGGTCGCACACGGCGTTCGGCAGGGGATATTTGTGGAGCGCCGCAACCGAAGCGCAGAGCAGATCAGCGCCGAGCTCCGCCGGGTCATTGATGGCAATATTGAGCCCTGTTTTGATGCCGGGACCGACAACAAGAGGCTCTATCCCGACCACCTTGGCAACCGCGCTGCATATCGAATTGGTCACAGCGGGAGCCACCGATGACACGATAGCCCCAGAGATGCACGAAACATCGCAGTGATAGAGGGCAAATATTCCCATAAGCTCCACCGCGTACTGGTCGCCGGTGCGGTCCGCATCGGTGGCTGTTCTCGCCGTGAATTGAAGCGATTCCCCTTCGTAAACCCCGATAGTGATATTTGTATTGCCTATATCCACAGCAAGCAGCATAAGCCCATCTCCAGAACTCTCTCAGATTGACAATTATTTAACATTGTCCCAACGATTCTATTTTACACGTCTTCACATGATATGTCAATATGTAAACGAAAAAAAAACAGCCTGCAAACGCAAGCTATTTTTAATTCCTGCTCAGCCTTTGATCAGGCGTGCGACTTCATCCGCTGAATCGACAATGTATTCCGCGCCGGCTTCGAGAAATTCCTCGCGGCTGCCGAAGCCATAGGTCACGCCCAAGGAGTGAACGCCTGCTGCTTTGGCTCCTTCTATGTCGTAGAACCGGTCGCCCACCATATAGACACGGCTCTTGTCGGTAAATCCGCACTTCTCCAGACATGTGCTGATGAGAAGAAATTTGTCGCTCATGCTGCCGTCTAAGTTCGAGCCGCAGATAACGTCAAAATAGGGTTTCAGCCCGGAAAATCCGAGTATCTTGTCCGCCATCACATGCGGCTTGGTGGTGGCAAGTCCGATAATGTGACCGTCCTGCTTAATGGAGCGAATCATATCCTCCACGCCGTCATACATGCGGAGCTTGTAAATCCCTTTCTCATTGTAAAGCTCACGGTAGAGCCGCACGGCTTCCTTCAAGTCGTCCCCTTCAAGACCGTAGAATTCATGGAAACTGTGATAAAGAGAAGGTCCGATCACCCTGTCTAATTCGCTGTCGTCCTTCACGGTGATGCCGAAGTGCTCCAGACCGTAGCTGTAGCACATTTTGATGCCTTCGGATGTGTCAAACAGTGTGCCGTCCATATCGAACAGCACGCACTTTTTCTCACCCATCTATTGCACACCGCCCCTTCTTTTGGCCTTCTGATTGAATTTTTCCAGAGGTACCGCGACACGCTGGTGCGTCGCTTCGCCGATAACGCCTCGGTCGTCACTTGCGATGATCTCAAAATAAAACTGCCCCTCGGACATTTCAAGAAGCGTAGCGACCGCCGTCACTTCCTTCCCGCAGACGGTGGGCGCCACATGCGTTGTGTTCAGCAGGACACCGACGGTGGTGAACCCCTCAGGAATGTGGCGGTCGGCCAGCTGCTTGGCGGCGCGCTCCATCAATGAAACCATCATGCCGATGGCGTATGTCTCCGTATCGCCGCAGCCCATGCTCCTTTCCAGCATTTCCTCTGTTACGGTGGAAGTTACCGCGTTTGTTTCTAATTCTGTATCCAATCTGTCACCTCATCATTCAGATAGTCCGCTGTCAAGCTGATTGACTTTATACTGTCGTCATGTATCGCTTGCTTTAGTATTTCGATGGAAGAGAATTTGAATTCCTTCCGCATGTAGCTGATCAGGCTGACACGTATGAATTGTCCGTAGAGATCCTCATTGCAGCCGATGATCCAGGTTTCGCTCAGCGGCTTGTTGGAGCCGACGGTCGGCTTTACACCGATATTTGTCACCGACGGATAGCGCGTTCCGTCCACCTCTGTCACCGAGGCGTAGACGCCGAAGGCGGGTATCAGGAAATCTTCCGGAAAATACTGATTGATGGTGGGCGTGCCGAGCTGTCTGCCGAGCTTGCGACCGTGCACCACTTCAAGGCAATAGCTGAACTGCCGCCCCAACATTTTCGCCGCGGCCTGAACGTCCCCTTTGGTAAGCGCAGAGCGGATCCTTGACGACGAGATTATCTCCCCGCCGTACATGACCGACGGCACGACAATGCACCCTATTCCCTGCGCTTCGCAAAGCTCCCGCAGCATATCGGCGTCGCCCGCGGCATATTGACCGAATCGGTAGTTTTCACCGCAGACAAGCAGTCTTGCGTCGAGTTTTTTTATAAGAATATTGCGGAAGAATGCTTTGGGCGGATAATCTTTGACGGAATCGAACGATGGCAGTATCAGTTCCGACACGCCCATTTCATTCAGGATGCTGCACTTATCGTCAAATGAGGCGATGCTCTCGGCGCCCTTTTTGAATGCCGGACCGTCGGCAAAGGAGAAAACAGCCTTGTCAAGCGATTCCGCTTCCGGTGTATTCAGTTTATCAATAACCGCCCTGTGTCCCAAATGAATTCCGTCAAAACAGCCGAGAGCGATTGCCGTTGCTTTTAATGCGGGTATTTGATTATATATATTCATTGTATCGTCACCCAAATTAAAAATTAAAATCTTTTCAGCACTCTCAGCTCGTCGGTCTTTTTGACGCCAAGCCCCAAGAAGGCATTGTCCGCTCTCGAATAGACGCGGTAGAGCGAATCCTGAGGATATTTTTTATCATTCAGCCGTTCGGATTGTCGGACGCCGTTCACGACAGGCGGCTGCAGCCGCTCCAGCGCGAGCGTCGCGCCGTTGCCAAAACGGACAGCTTGATTCTCAGATATGTACACCGCCGGGTATTCCTCAAATATCGTATCCACCGGCAGCAGCTTGCTTTCCAGCAGTCCGTTGTCTTTGCATTCCTGCGCCTGTGCAAGCGTCATGCAGCGGTCAACCGTAATTCCGGAGGCCTCTGTGCGCCGCAGCGTCGTCAGCACTGCGCCGCAGCCAAGCGCATTCCCTATGTCGTCGATCAGCGTGCGGATATAGGTTCCCTTTGAACAGGAGACGGTCAGCACACCGGATGCAGTCCCTCTGTCATAGCTGTCGAGCGTCAGGGTGTATATCGTGACCGGACGCGCCTCGCGCTCTACCTCAACACCCTGTCTCGCAAGGTCATAGAGCTTCTTGCCGCCCACCGACACAGCCGAATACATCGGCGGCACCTGCATGATGTCACCGCGAAACGCTCCCATCACACTGAGCAGTTCCTCCCCGCTGACTTCCGGGGAACATTCCGAAAGCACGTTTCCCGTAATGTCAAGGGTATCTGTTGTCATTCCTAAACGGAAGCCCGCGACATAGGTCTTGTCATGCGAAGGGATCAGATCGAGCGCCCTCGTCGCCGAACCAACAAGGATCGGCAGCACGCCCGTCGCCATCGGATCGAGCGTGCCGGAATGTCCCACCTTCTTGGTGTGAAGCATTCCCCTGACCACCGCGCAAACGTCGAACGACGTAAAATCCGCAGGCTTGTCCAGCAGCAATATTCCGTTTACCGCACTGTTTTGCCAACCCATATTGTTCTGTCATCACTCCGAATCAATGTAAAGTTATTTTGCTTTTCAAGATTTAATTATGTAAAGCAAATGTGCTTTACATAACGCTGCGCTATTTCAGCATATCACTTACTGCTTCAATAAGCTGCTTTTTGGCATCTTCATAGTCATCACCGAACTTACATCCGGCTGCCGCCTTGTGTCCGCCGCCGCCGAATTTGCCGCACAGCTCGGAGGCATTGACCTTTTCGCTCGAACGGATGGAGATTTTCCAGCCGTCGTTGATCTGTCGCATGGTGATGCCGCATTCTACACCTGCGATGCTTCTCGGGATGTTGGAAATGCCGTCCAGGTCTTCGGGAGACGCATTGGTGGCCTTGATCATTTCGGATGTGATCGTGACAACCGCGCATTGATTGTCACAATAATACTCCAAATTGGAAAGAGCCTGCTTTTTGAGTTCCAGCTGTGCCTGGCTTACTTCGTCGAGCAATTTAAAATTGATGTTCGGACAGTCCACGTCGTACTTCATCAGCTCCACCGCAATCAAATGTGTGCGGGGCGTCACATTGCTGTACTTGAAGCAGCCTGTGTCGGTCGAAATAGCTGCGAAGAGACAGGAAGCGATTTCCTTATTCATTTCCACGCCCATAGCGCTTAGAGTGAGCCAGATTACCTCGGCTGTCGCGGCGGCTTTTGCGTCGACTAACTTCACCGGTGCATCAAAGGAATTGCTGACGTGGTGATCGATGCAAATTTCGATCTTCTTTGCGTATTCCTCTTCTAAACTGCCGAGAAGATGCGGCGCGGCAATGTCCACGCTGACAAAATGCTGCGGCTCGAATGACTGCTGCTCCATTCCCTCAAGCATAAAGGAATATTTTTCGGGAATTTCGTCGGCACATCTGACATTGGCCTTCTTGCCGAGCACGCGCATGCCGCGGCAGAGCGCAAAGGCACAGCCCAATGTGTCACCGTCCGGCGAACGGTGTGAAAAAATCAGCACATTGTCCATTTTGAGCAGCTTTTTCGCCACTTTGACAATCTGATTTCTGTAATCCTTGTCCACTGCCCCGCAGAGTTTCAGGGCGTTTACGGTTCTTTTCTTTACTGATGCCATGGTGTCAATTCACTCTCCTGTATTTTGATATTTACATTATAGCACATTGGACTTTTCGGCACAAGTGCCAAAAAGTCCAATTGATGAAAATATTTATTCCTCTTCGCCGGACGGTTCTGCGTCGGTTTCTTCTGCATCAGACAGATTCAGTCCTTTGAGTATTTTGTTTATCTCCGCGCTGTAGGCGATGGAGTTGTCAGCCACAAAGCGAAGCTCCGGCACATGGCGCAGCTTCAAAGCCGAGCCGAGCTCGCGGCGGATATAACCCTTGGCCGATTTCAGTCCCTTGACCGATTCGGCGGTCTTATCCTCGCCCTCCACCGTGCTGACGTGAATGGTCGCATACGAGAGATCGTTAGTCACTTCCACTCTCAGCACCGTGATCATGCTGCTGATTCTCGGGTCTTTCAGATTTCTGAATATAGCCGAAAGCTCTCGCTTTATGTCCTCATTAATGCGGTCGATTCTGTGTCCTGACATGTATTATCCTCCCGCTATGAGCAAAATCAGTCTCTGTATTCTTCCACAAGGAACGCCTCTAACATGTCGCCTTCCTTGATGTCGTTGTAGCGCTCGAGCGTGATGCCGCATTCGTAGCCTTCGGCGACTTCCTTCTGGTCGTCCTTGAAGCGCTTGAGAGAGGCAATCTTATCCTCGGCAAGCACGATGCCGTCGCGCACGACTCTGATCTGGGCGTTGCGCTGGATCTTGCCGTGAGTGACATAACAACCGGCGACAATGCCGACATTGGTGATCTTGTAGACCATGCGGATTTCCGCCTTGCCCAGCTCGACAATGCGGGTCTTGGGAGCGAGCATGCCCTTCATGGCGTCCTGAATCTCCTCGATGCAGTCGTAGATAATGCGGTAGAGACGCAGATCCACGCCCTGACGCTTGGCGTATTCCTCCGCCACCGGATCGGGACGGACATTGAAGCCGACAATGATCGCCTGGGATGCGTCGGCGAGCATGACGTCGGATTCGCTGACAGCGCCGACAGCGCCGTGAATGACGTTGACGCGCACTTCCTCGTTGGAGAGCTTGACAAGCGACTGTCTGACGGCTTCGACAGAGCCCTGCACGTCGGCTTTGATGATGATTTTGAGCTCCTTCATCTCGCCTTCCTGCATCTGACTGAAGAGGTTGTCGAGCGTGACCTGTGTGCGCTGCTTGAAGATCTCGTCCTTCTGCTTCTGCTTGCGCTGTTCGACAAGCTCGCGTGCAAGACGCTCGTCGCTGACGGCGTCGAAGGTGTCGCCGCCCGTGGGCGCTTCATCAAGACCTGTAATCTCCACGGGAATGGAGGGGCCTGCGGACTCGACTCTTTCGCCCTTGTCGTTAAGCATGGCCCTGACACGGCCGACGGATGTGCCGGCAACGATAATATCGCCGGTGTGAAGCGTACCGTTCTGCACCAGTACAGTGGCGACAGGACCTCTGCCCTTGTCGAGTCTCGCCTCGATGACGGTACCCTTGGCGGAACGGTCGGGATTGGCTTTCAGTTCCATAACGTCGGCGACCAGAATGACGCCTTCGAGCAGGTCGTCAAGACCCTCGTGTGTCTTGGCGGAAACGGGAATACACATGACGTCGCCGCCCCATTCTTCGGGAACGAGATTGTACTCGGTGAGCTGCTGCTTGATCTGCTCGGGGTTCGCGCCGACCTTGTCGATCTTGTTGATGGCGACGATGATCTGCACGTTGGCTGCCTTTGCGTGGTTGATGGCTTCGACGGTCTGCGGCATGATGCCGTCGTCGGCAGCAACAACCAGAATGGCAATATCCGTCACCTGTGCGCCTCTTGCGCGCATGGTGGTGAATGCTTCATGACCGGGGGTGTCGAGGAACGTGATCTCGCGGTCGCCGATGGCAACGCGGTATGCGCCGATGTGCTGGGTGATGCCGCCCGCTTCGGTCGCGGTGACGTGGGTCGTGCGGATGGCGTCAAGGAGCGAGGTCTTGCCGTGGTCAACGTGACCCATGACAACGACAACCGGGCTTCTCGGAACGAGATTCTCCTCGGTGTCTTCGCTGTCGTCGATAATGCGCTCTTCTATGGTGACGACGACTTCCTTCTCCACCTTGGCGTGGCACTCTTCCGCCACAAGATACGCGGTGTCGAAGTCGATGACGTCGTTGATGGTGACCATCATACCCATGAGCATGAGCTTCTTGATGACCTCGGAGGCGGTCACCTTCAGGCGGAGAGCCAGCTCGCCAACAGTGATTTCGTCGGGAACGGTGATGGTGATAGGCTTGCTCTTGCGTTCCTTCTCTATGCGGCGCATGCGCTCGGCTTCGGTTTCCTTCTTGGCGCCCTTCTTCTTGCGGTAGTCCTGCGACTTCTGGTGGAGCTTCTGCTTGTTGGCTGCGCTCTCGTTGCGGCGGCCGAATTCCTTTTCCATCGCCATATCGTCGTAACGGGTGTTGTATTTGTCCGCGTTGAGGTCAGTGGTGCGGGTGTCGACAATTCTTGTTGTCGGCGGCTCGACTCTTCTGGGCTGCTGTGAGGGATTCTTCTGCTTCTGCGGCTGGCGGAAGGTCGGGTCGATCGGCTTGTTGGTGGCTGCCTTGACAGGAACCTTTGCGGCGGGCTTGACGGGAGCAGGCTGCACCTTGGCAGATGCGGGTGCGCTCTTTGCGCCGTTCTGTACGGGCTGCTGTCTCGCAGGCTGCTGTGCCTTGTCGCGTCTCTGACCGTCCTGAGAAACGGGCGCTCTGCGGTCGCGGTTATCTCTGTCTCTGCCGGAGTCTTTGACATCCTTCTTCTTTTCGGTTCTCTGCTGCGGTTTGATGGTGATCTGACCGATGACGGCTGCGCGCTGGCCTGCGGGAGATACCGGCGTCTTGACCTGAACAGCCGGCTTTGCAGCTTCTTTGACAGGCTCCTTGACGGGTTCCTTGACCGGTTCTTTTTTCTGCTCCGGATTGGCTGCGGGTCTAACTTCCGGTTTGACTTCCGGCTTATCCTTCTTCGGCTTGGCTTCCACCTTGACCTCGGTCTTGACCGGCTCGGGTTTCTTTTCCGGCTTTTCTGTTTTTTCCGGCTTTTCCGCTTTGACCTTGACAGGTTTTTTCTCGATAGGTTTCTTTTCGGTCTTTTCCTTGGCAATCGGCTTTACGGTTTTCTCTTCCTTGGGCTTCTTGATTTCCGCCTTGGGTTCCTCTTTCTTTGGCTCTTCCTTTGCCGGCTCCGCCCTGACTTCTTCCTTCTTCTGAATCGTCTCGGCGGCGGCCTTTGCCTTGGCTTGCTTGGTTTCTTCTATCTCGGCTTCCGTAACCTCGGATACTTCCATGCGCTTTGCCTGTGCCAGAAAAGCATCGAAGCTGCCGACTGCGTTTTCTTTGGTGATAAGCTCGTAGGCCATGTCAAGCTCGTCGCCCTCTAACGCTGTAGTGGTTGTATACTTTTTGTCCGGAACTCCGTACTTCTTGAGAAGCTCCACGAGCACCTTGCCCGTCATACCCATATCTTTAGCCAGCTGGCTCACTTTATACTTGATTTTATCCAAATATTATTCCTCCCCGTTATCTGTTTCCATCAAAAGTCTTGCCTTTTGAGCGAATCCTTTATCATTGATCGAGATGATTTTGACGGCTTTGCCTATCGCGTGCTGCATGTCGTCCTGATTGCAGTTTAAGGCAATGACGTCGGTTTTGTTGTTGATTTTGTAATTCAGCTCCTTTAAGGTCTTGGGTGAAATATCCGCGGTGGTGAGAATCAGGCAGCTATTGCCCGACTCCGCACTGTCTGCCGCAGCATCGAACCCCAGCGAAAGCTTTCCCGCTCTGCGCATCAGCCCCAGCAGTGAAAGCAGCTTGTTATTCATCTGCGGCAATCCCCCTCATCAATTCATCGTATACTTCGTCCGGAATCTGCATGGAAAAGGATTTTTCCAGTCGTCTGCCCTTTCTCGCCTTTTTCAGGCATTCGGCGCTGTGGCAGATATACGCGCCGCGACCGTTTTTCTTGCCGGTGAGGTCAACGCTGAGATGACCCTCCGGATCCCGTACGACTCGCACAAGCTCCTTTTTGGGCTTCTCCGCGCCGCAGCCTATACAGGTTCTCATGGGTATTTTTTTGATTTTTTGCTGTTGCACGACGGTTATTCTCCTTTCCTCTGCAATTTATATATATACGGGATTACTCCTCGGTTTCCTCGTCTGATTCTTCTTCAGCGGTTTCTGCTTCGTCCTCTGCTTCGGGTGCTTCTTCTATTTCATCCTCGAAGAGAACCTCGTCATCCTCAGCATCCTCGTCGTATTCCTTCTCGGCAGCCTCGGCTTCGGCACGCATTTCCTCCTCGGAACGGATGTCTATCTTCCACCCGGTCAGACGTGCCGCAAGGCGGGCATTCTGCCCCTTGTTGCCTATGGCAAGCGAAAGCTGGCTGGCGGGGACGGTGACACGGCAGGATCTCGCCGATTCGTCGATGATCTCCACGCCGGTGACGTCCGCGGGAGAAAGCGCCTTGGCGATGTATTCGGACAGGTCTTCGCTGTATTTGATGATGTCGATCTTCTCTCCGCCCAGTTCGTCGACGATCTTGGTAACTCTCGAACCTCTGGGACCGATGCAGGCGCCTACCGGATCGACATTCTCGTCATTGCTCCAAACGGCAATCTTGGTGCGGCTTCCTGCTTCTCTCGAAACCGATTTGATAATGACGGTGCCGTCAAATATTTCTGGGACTTCGGTTTCAAAGAGGCGTTTGACCATGCCGGGATGCGTTCTGGAAATGGTGGTGCGTGTGGTTCTGTCGCCCACCTTGACGTCGACGACGTAGACCTTGATAAGATCGCCCACCTCAAAGTGCTCGTTGCCGACCTGCTCGTTCTTGGAAAGCGTCACATCGTGATCGCCGATCTTCACGATCACGTCGCCGGTGTCGGGGATAATCTTGTCGACCGTCGCGGTGACAAGCTCCTGATGACGGCTCTGGAATTCCTCGGCAACCTGACCTTTTTCAACGTCTCTGATGCCCTGATGTATAATATGCTTGGCAGTCTGCGCCGCTATTCTGCCGAACTGCTTGGTGTCCTGCCTGAGGGCGACTGTCGAACCGACCTCCGCAAGCGGGTCGGTCTTCTGCGCAACTTCCAGAAGCACCTCTCTGCCGCTGTCGTTGACCTTCTCAACCACCGTCTTGCGGATGAATACGGCAAAGACCTTTTTCTCCGGCTCGATGCGGATGTCGATGTCGTCGTTGCCGTTGTTGCTCTTTTTTAGGGCGATACGGATCGCATTGGAAATCTTTTCGATCATGTAATCGCTCGGTATATTCATTTCTTTTTCAAGAAGATCGAGGGCGTCAAAAATGCTCTCTTCTTCCTTTTTGGACTTGCTTTTTGCCATTTCATTACCTCCAGATCAGTTATCGGTTTCGTCTTAGTCCCCGTCTGATAAAAATGCCTCGCTGTCGTAAAGTCTGACCGAAACGACATCCTTCCTATTGATCTCAAACTCCGTTCCGTCAAGATCGGAAAGAACAATGCTGTCTCCGTCCAGTCCGACAAGCTCAGCAATCACCTCTTTTACGCCATCTTCGGTGGGACGGAAAAGATTGACCGAGACGTCTCTCCCCTTCATGGCCTCGAAATGCTCGGGACGGGAAAGCTCGCGCTCGATTCCCGGAGAGGAAACCTCAAGAAAATAAGCCTGATTGATGGGATCGGCTTCGTCGAGAGGATCGTTGACGGCACGGCTCATTGCCTCACAGTCGTCAAGCGTCACTCCGCCCGGTTTGTCAATGAATATGCGCAGATACCAAGAGGCGCCTTCCTTGACAAATTTTACGTCCCACAAAATCAGACCTAAT
>ONID01000077.1 GCA_900317765.1 uncultured Eubacteriales bacterium
AAAAATATCCGCGCAAAAACAGCATTGGCTTATCCATCTACACAAAGGACAAATTCTGGGATCCCCACGTAAAGTTCAGCCGGACAGGGGGATTTATCTTTAATATTGACGGGCACATCGACAATGCGCCCTTCCACGATGAAAACGTGAATAAGATTTACATGATGTACCGTGACAATCTGAGGATATACCTTCAGAATAAATACAATCACTGAAAAAACAGACCGCCGAAGCGGAACAGCAATTTTTGATCGCATTGCAGTTCTTCCGCTCCGGCGGTTTTAGTCATTATTCTGTTGTCAAAGACGCATCGCCAATTTTTCGGTTAACGTCTCTATAGATTATATTCCAGAAGCACATACTCGTAGACCTCTGTGACGATCTCAGAGGCGTAATGCTGCGTCAGCTTGCCGTCGCGCATCAGAGCGCCGATGCTGGGGCATCCGTTCCTGCTCAGTTCCTGCATAATGCTGTAAACAAGCGTTCTTCCCAGTCCCTTGTGTTCCGGCAGAACGCCCATGTAGAGCATGACATATTGTTCCGGCGTTTTCTTTGTTTTCAGAATTTTGGGAATGCTGAAAAGATTGGTATGATAGACCGCGTTTCCATAATCGGGAATACTGATAAAGAATCCGACCGCCTTATCCTCCAAAAACGCGATTTTGGTCATGCTCATATTCATAATCAGTTTGTAGCTGCCGTATATGTCCCTGAAATCCTCCCGGGAAAGCGACTTGAATATCGGGAAATCGCTGTAAAGCTCCATGATCATGTCATAGACCTGGTCGAGGATCCGGTCGTAGTTTTCATCGGTCGGACTTTCAATGCGGTATCCTTTTTGCAGGAATTGCCTGAAGCGTTTTTCGTATCTTTCGTTGCGGTAATTCTCTTCCAAGGAATGAAAGTGATTGGAGGTGTAATGCTCCGCAACGGTAAAACCGTTGTCTGTGAACTGCCGGAAGTAGTAGGGCTTGTTGTATGGCTCCCCCGTATAGGGCGGTCTGTCGAACAGATTGATCTTGAGCCGGTATTTTTGCCAGAAGGAGCCGTCCACCGGCCCGACGATTTTTGAGAATCCTTTTTCCCTGCAAAAAATGATTGCCCGCTCAAACAGGAATCGTGCGACGCTGTCGTCGTCAATACATTCATAAAAGCCGAAATATGCCGCATCGTCACCCGGATAAGATGTGACGGCAAATCTTCCCACCGGCTTTCCGCCGTCACAGATCAGGAATTTGTCGAGAGAAAAATATTTGGAAAGCGGATGTGTTCCCAGCAGAAACTTTTTCACCCCGCCGGGGTCTTCCATATTGTCCTTAGACGTATAAAGCATCCTGGGCAGCGAGAGGAAATCCCTGATATAGTTTGTTTCCCTGTCAAATTGAATGAATTCCATCAGTCAGACTCCTTATGAATGATTTCTATCTCACCGGTTCTTCCGTCCATCCGTATGAAGTCGCCGCTGCGAACCGTTTCGAGCAGACCTTCCACGCCGACGACAGAGGGTATTCTGAGTTCTCTGGAAATAATCGCGGTGTGGGACAGCAGCGAGCCCTTTTCAGAGATAACGCCCTTGGCTGCCGCTAAAAGAAAGACCCACCCGGGATCGGTCATTTTAGTGACAAGAATCTTACCTCTGATGTCATAGGCAGCAGACACATCCGTAATCACGCAGGCTTCCCCTTCGACTGTTCCGAAGGAACAGGGCGTGCCGCTCAGTCTGTTGTCGGAGGAATGTTTCTGATAGGAATTGACGGTCGCGTGGTTCTTGTCAAATTCGGCATTTTCAAAAATCAGCCTTGTGTAAGACGGCAGCCGAGTGAAGAGTTCATACTGTTCCTTCCGCCGCGCAATCAGTTCCTTGGCGTTGGTCGGAAGCGCAAAGGCTTCGTCCGTCGTCAGATAGAATATATCCCGCGCGTTTTCTATTTTTCCCTGTTCCGCCGCGTGACTGCCGAGCGTCAGGAAGATCTGCCTGACAATGCCGTAAACGCGGCTTCGGTTGAGCCGGGAAATCTCCCTGTTCCGGATGCCGAGGGCAGCCCTTTTTCGCAGGAAATTGGTCAGCGGGTCGAGTTTGACAGCGGAGGGAACGCCGTGCGATTGGAGATCGGACGCTATTTTGGCAAGCCGTTCCGGGTCCGCACGGTAGTATTCGATTTTTTCGTCAAACAGCTCGGGCGAGGTGCGGAAGGTTCTGCTTTCCAGCTTCAGTTCTTCCAGCGAACGGTCGCCGAATTCTTTGATATAATCCGCCTTTGCCTGACGGTATTCCTCATCGGAAAATTCATCCTTGCGGCAGGCAATGTCGATCAGCGCTTTCATCGGCTTCATGCTCTCGATGTCTGAGATGCCGGAAATCGTTGCGTTGATCTGGTCGTCCGATTTGCCGCGTTTTTTCAGCCGGTTTTTGAGGATGGCGGTAAAAATAAAGGCGTACATGTCATTGACCAGCGTCACGTCCCACACGCCGAACAGCTTTTCCCTGATCTCGCTGTAAATCGCGTGCAGTTCTTCATTTGTCATGGACTCGTTGAAGCGGGCATAAAAATCGTCGTTGACCGCCCAGAATTGTTTTTCAAGTTTAGCCATGTTCTTCGGTGCATGAAGTAGCTCCCTGACGGAATTGAGGTACGACATCGCCCTGACCCAAAGAGGAATCCTGACTTCCTCGCCTGTGTAGCTTTTTACTTTCACACCCAGCATTTCCTGCCAGACGGGAATAATCTTTTGGCTAAAAGGAAGAAATCGCAGCGCGGCATACCAATTGCTGATTTTATAGTAGAGTCTGCCGTTGGCGTTGCCCACCATATGGTCGTAAATGTTCCGACTCTGGTTGAGCACCTTCTCATTCCTGACGATTCTTCTGCAAACGCCGCGAAACACGCCGGCATACACCATATGCACAAATGACACCGTGAGCGGCAGCGACACGCCGGGATAGCTTTCCACAATGTTGCTGTTGTCGAGAATCAGCGGCGATTCACCCGAAAGGGTCGTGATTCTCCTTGCCTGGAGAATATAGACGCTGCCCTTTTCAATGGCAAATTCGATGTCCAGATAGTCGCCGAGAATGGCTTTGATTTTCTCTGAGATACCGACCAGTTCTTCGACCGTTTCATTGGAGAGAAGGTTCTCTTTGCCGTCGTAATAATACACGCGGTCGGTGGTGCTGTAATAATAGGAGGTTGTCTCCTCCTTTTCCGAAACGACATTTTCCCCCAGACCTCTGCCCAACGTGATGACGGTTTCATTCAGCAGCCCCTGCGGGTTGGAGGTGAAAAGCACCCCGGCGAGCTCCGCGTTCACCATGCGCTGCACGATCACATCCATTTTCAGGTCATCGGAGGAAAGCCCGTTTTTTTCGGCATATGTTCTGATTCGGTCGGCATGCAGCGACGCAAAGCAAAGCCTCGCCTTGTTCTCTATTTCTTTCCGTGACACATTGAGGAATGTCCTGAACTGTCCGGCGAAGCTGAAAGTTTCGCTGTCCTCTACCGAGGCGGAGCTTCTGACAGCGAACCGATCGAAGCTCTTGTCCGCTAAAACCGGCAGTTTTGCAAAGTCAAAACTGCCGGCGCTGAAGTCTTCATGACGGATCACCGAAAACGCCGGCACATTGATTCCGGCGTTTTTCAGTTTTTCGAGGTTGACCGCTTTCTGTCCTGTCATCATATCTTACCGAAGATCAGGAAGGCGGCAATCGTCAGCAGCATGGTCGATTCCTGCAGATAGGTGTAGACTTCCACTTTTTCGACGATCTTGTATTTCTCGGGATTCTTCATGTACTCGATGAACTTCCACGTCATCCACGACACCAGCAGGAAGAGCACCGCGACCGAAATTTTATTCAGATTCCAGACAAGAATGAAGTTGGTGATGATATCCACGATCGTGAGTATCAGGACAAAACGGGTTGCCCTCTTGTAGCCGAACAGCATGGAGTAGGTCACGTAGTCGTTCTCGTCCTTGGGCGCTTTGATTTTGCGGGAAACCTCCCAGATCAGGGCAGGGAAGTAGAGGGTCATGAGCGCCATGCAGTTGTACAGCGTGAAAGCGGGAATGTCGTACTTGATGACGGTGAAGGAAATGATGTAGAGATTGATAATCATCTGGACGGGATTGTGCGTGACCAGCGCCAGCGGAAGACTCGGCTGTATCTTTGTCCGCTGGAAAAACCACTTGCTCATGAGATAGCCGTAAAAGTAGAGAATCACAAAGAAAATGATGTTGTTCATGAATATCACATTGAGCGCCACCGCAATGGCCTGCACAATGGTGCAGCTGATCATCAGGTCTTTTTTCAGGACCCTGCCGCTGGGAAGCGGACGGTCTGGGAACAGCCGCTGGTCGGTTTCAAAATCCTTGATGTCGTCCGCGTCGCGGAGCCACAGCAGGAAGGCAAACACCGTAAACCCGCCGACAAATTCCTGTATGCCGATATTGAATTCTTTGACTCCCGCGTTGAGCAGTATGATAAAATGTATCTCGCCGAATACAATAAAGCCCAGCAGCAGCCGCGGAATGAGAGGGTATCTCTCTTTGTAGTAAAGTCGCCATCTCTTTAACATTTCAATCATGATTATTTTGATCCTTTCTGTGTGTGTTATTCATCGCCCAGTATGACTACGCCTGTCGCTCCGTCTATTGTAATGGTCTGCCCATCCCGGATCCGACTCATCGCGTCCTTGCAGCAGACGATGGCAGGAATGCCGTATTCTCTTGCTACAACAGCGGCGTGACAGAGAATGCCGCCGTATTCCGTCACAATGCCCGAAAGCACTGCGAATTTCGGCGTCCAGCCCGTGTCTGTGAATCTCGTCACGAGAATATCGCCTTCCCGCAGGCGGTCAGTATCCGAGAAGCCGTTGATCACCCTCGCCACGCCGGTCACGGTGCCGTTGTTCGCGCCGAGTCCCTTGACCGAGTCGCCGGAGGGCATCTCGCTGACAAGCGAGAAATCGCCGCCGATTTCGTTCTCGCTCATGTAATGGCGGTAGGCGTTGTAATAGCTCCTGTTCTTTTGGATGGCTGCCCGCAGATTCTTGACGCATTTGAATTCGTCGGGTGTGCGTCGTTTTCCTATGTAATCCCACAGATCGCCCACCTTCAGGAACCATATGTCCTCCCAGTTTTCCAGAACGCCCTTTCTTTGAAGGTGCTTGGCAAATTCGATGGTATAGATCCGCAGCAGGTAATAATATCGTGTCGAAATGTCGCGGAATTCCTCTCTCCACCAGAGCATGCGCCGCATGTTGTCGATCTTTTTGCGGATTTTCCTGTACTTCCCGCGTGAAACCTCGCTTTCGACGCGCAGCAGGATTTCCTCATAGGTCTGTCTGCCTTTTTCCCGGTCATTCTCAGGGGAATAGGAATCGTCGAGCAACGCCGTGTCCTTAATGGTCTGCAACATAGGCTGCGGTTCCTCGCAGTAGCAGGGATGGGTGATGTCCAGCTCCCTGTCGGAATGATAGCCGTATTTGTCAATCAGATGCCGCACTTGGGGCAGGAAGTATTCGTCACCGTCCAGCATTCCGGCAATCTCCTCCGCGCTGTGCTGCTGCCAGAAGGATGCCGTGTCGGCGTCGTCTCTGATTTTGCGGGAGAGTTCCCAGATATCGTAGAAGGGAAGCAGGTGCGAAATGTTGTCAATGCCGGACAGCAGCGAGAGATATTCGCTCTCCGAAACGTATTTCAGCAGACTGTCCTTGTAGATGGACTGGTGAATGGTATTCATAAAGACCTGCCAGAAGTAGGTGGTTTCACTGGTCCGGTAGATGTTTCTGGTCAGTTCGTAGAAATCTTTGGTAATGCCGGTTATGGCATGTTCATCGTATTTTTTCTTGTATTCGGAATACTTGTCGAGCAGCTCCGACCTGTATCTGTCGGAGTTCTTCCGGCGGTCGTTCAGGAGCTTTGTCTGATGATAAACGATCCTGACCATTTTGAGCAGGCGTTTCGGCGAAACACGGGTGGTCTGTCCGTCGCCCTCGTAATTGCCTTGGATGCCGTACTCATTGTCGAATTCCCGTTCTTTGTAACCGATGATCTGACTCATGGTTTTTTTGACGGCGCTCATATTCCAGTAGGGTCTGCCGTAGAACAGATTGCTCAGCTTGGGCGGAAGCTCCTCGTCTTTGAGTATCTCGGAATCGACGATAAACTTTCGCAGCGAATACTCCCATATGTACTCGTAAAGCGACCACATGAAGGGCGTGCATACGGTGGCGGAAACGCCGCCGTCTTTGAAATTGGCTGTCGTCCACATAGTGGGGGTAAAGCTGTATTGCAGTTTGGTGATGGCGCGGGATTGCGTGATATAGAGCTTGCCGTCCTTCACTGCAAATTCAATATCGCAGGGATAACCGAAATACTGCTGTATTTGTTTGAAGCAAAGGGCAAATTCCGTGAGTTGTTCCTCCGAAAGAAGTCTGTTCTCGGGCGGTTTTCCTTTGATCACCTCCACATCGTCGTACCAGTTGAAATAATACTGCTGCGGCGCGGTCTTGCCGCTGACGATGTTTTCGCCGAGTCCCTCCGATACCTCTATCAGCATTTCCCTGTCGTTGCCGGTAGTGGGATCGACGGTGAAGCAGATTCCGCTGAGATCGGCGTCCACCATCTCCTGCACGACTACCGACATGCCTAATTTTTCCGCCGGAATATGATTGTCCGCCACATAACAGAGAATTTCCTCATGGAACATCGAACGGTAGCAGTCGATGATTCTGTCGCAGACCTCCTCGCAAGGCACATTGAGGAAGGTGTCGTATTGCCCCGCGAAGGAATGGTCTGCCAAATCCTCCAAGGTGCCGCTGCTTCTCACCGCGTAAAGCACGCCGTTTCCGGAGCGCCTGACGATTTCGCCGCAAATGCTTTCGGAAAGCTTTGCGGTGTCAAACAGAGCCATCAGCTCTTTGGATGTTTCGGGAATATTCTCTTTGCGTAGTTCTTTCAAATGAGAAAAAATCTCATTTCTGATCCCGTTCTCACGGGTAAACTCGTCATATACATCGCTGTTGAGGATAAAACCCCTCGGCACAGGGAACCCGGCTTTGAGCATTTGCAGCAGGAATTTTCCCTTGTTTCCTAACTTATCCTCATGGATTTCGGATTGGTTCAATAAGGCAATCATGCGCCCACCGTCCTGTCAGAACATATTTTTTCTAAGACCCGCGAAATAGAGAAGTATATTGACGATGATATGCGTTCCCGCACCGAGCAGCACATAAAACAGATAGAGGGGCAGGTCAAGATCGTAAAACAGCCACACCACGAGCGCACAGCCGAAGATCGAATCCGCCTGATCGAGAAACACAAAAAAGACCTTGTAAAACCCCTGCAGCGTCTTGCCGGGCGTGATGCCCAGCCGCCTTTTGAGAAAGCTGTTGGGAAGCTCAAACAGGGAATAGGCGAGACCCAGGAGCACACCGATGATCAGATTGAATGCGAATGTGTTTTCATGGTGCCGATAGAAAAAATCGAGGTCTTCCCAGGAAGCCGCCTTACAGAGCCATCCCCAGAGCACGGTAAACAGGGCGTTGAAGAGAAGGTAGCCGATCAGACCCTTCCACGTCTTGTTCTCCCCGAAGAGCCGTTTTCCGTCCGAAAGGCTTTTTCCGTTGTCAATCGGCTTTCGTGTGCTTTCAAGAATACTCGATTTGCACCACGCCATATTCGCAATGCCCGACAGAATAACCGGCGTCAAGGTGACATACATCGTCAGGATAGTTTTAAGCATCATTGATCATATCCTTCAGTTCGACAATATCAGTTTGTTGACAATTTGTACCCCTATTATAAACTGTTTTAATCAAAAAATCAAGACAGATGCTTGTGATTATAGTGAGAATATTAAAAAAGGTGTGTTGCTGTTACACGGATAATCAGTTTCATCCTTTCCTAATTAAATTACGCCACTTATAGTGCTAATTGGCAGCGGGAAAAGAATGTGAGAAAACAAATGAAAAAAAGAAAACCTGCGGACGCATACCCTTGGTGGGAGACGCTGCCCGCAGGCTATTCTGTGTGTGGTTAATTACTTGTCCTCATTTCGACAGCAGCGAGTTGACCGCTTCAATATATAATTCCATGTGCGTCGTATGAATCGCATGGTCGCTGTCTTCCGTTTCGACCAAACGGCAATTGCTGCCGATATAGGATACCGCCCTCTCTGCCTGTTCGCGGGATGCCGCGCACAGATAGGTTCCGCTCTCGTGAACCGTCTCCTTGGCGTGAATATACACACAGGGAACGTCGATGGCGGATAAAATGTCCTTATGTTTCAGACCGTGATTCCAGCTAAGATCATAGAAATGTTCGCCGTAATTAAAATCATATTTTCTGGCATATTCAAAGACATACCAGCTTGAAGCAGGCATGAAACCGATCCGGACAGGCTCGTCAGGGTTATTCTCATACTGCTTCTGGGCATAGTTGGCGAGTCCCGGCATGGTATCAGGCATATAGAGCTGACCCCATAAGCAATGCCGCAGGTAATAGCTTTCCCAGCACTCGGATTTATCGGAGTGATTCCAGTCATGCAGGGGCTTGTAGGTGTCGAGATAGGCAAAGCTCTCTTCCCAGCCTTCTCCTTCCGTAGAGAACACCGGCGGATCCTCCAGAACGGCTCCGGCAATCTTCTGACCGCCGTTTGCGGCGATATAGGCGGCAATGATGCCCCCGTTGGAATGACCGGATACGACGACCGGCTGAGCGATGACATGATCAATAAACCAGATCAGATCGTCTCCGATGACGTCAAGGTAATACAGGCTTTCTTTGTGTGTCGATTCACCCTGTCCGTAGACATCGACTGCGTAGACATGCCAATTCTGACTGAGCTCCGGGAGCGTGAGTGCGTAGTCTTCCCAGAGGCTCATCTGTCCGTGAAAATTTTCAAAAACTTTTTCATAAGAACCTCCTGAATATGATACCGATCAATTTATTACCCTTCGAATGAGAATCCGCGCGTTTGATTCCTGTGAATATTGTAAAGATTGTGCTTTAGAAATAACAGACTCAAACTTCCCACACGCAAAAGAGCCTTGAAGCCTCAAAAATAAGGTAAAACAGAATAAAAAATAGCATAGCCCCCGAAATATGGTATAATTGAAATGACCAAATAACAAATAACCACAGGAGGACTATGCCATGTCAATTATACCACAGGGGAACGAAAACAATCAAGAGTGTGAGAGCAGAATTTCAAAGTTATTTTCGTCATACAAGATCGGTGATTTGCTTCGCAAGTGCGGAGTAGGTAAGGAAAAAGGCGTTGCTCGCCAATTTTGTTTCCCGTTTACCTGCCTGTCGAAAATTACAAGCAGCGTACAGGACATTATCCGGGGAGAGTGCTGGCCGATCTGATTTATCGCAACCAAAACAATATGATGTTTTGCCAGCAATTTGGAATACGTCTTTCAGGTAAGCGTCTTGGCAGACCAAAGAAAAATACCGATAAGAAAGCCGAAAAGATAATAGCATATCAGGACAACACTGACCGAATTGAAGTAGAGCGCACATTCAGTTTAGCAAAACGTAAATTCGGTCTTGGTCTGCTGCTCACAAAAAGGGAAGATACCACCAAATCTTCTATCGTACTCAGTGTGATTGCTATGAACATCAGCCGCCTGGCAGCGATGTTTTTGCGCTTCGTTTTTCAATTATTCAATCCTTATTATTTTAGCGTCATTACTCGTGAACAAGTTTTACGACCGAGCGTCGTATGCTATTATTGAGCAGACACTATTTTAGACAATCAATATGATACCATTATCATTGGTTATGCTCAATTTATGATCGGTGCACATGACAATCCAAACTCAGCCAATTACAAAATGTTTTTCTTTGACTATTAACTAAAGAGATGAGCAAGATGCTCCCTG
>ONID01000005.1 GCA_900317765.1 uncultured Eubacteriales bacterium
ATCGTTGACGCCGACATGCAGATGACCGCTCCAAAGGGACTTACCTCCGCTTCGGGTATTGACGCGATGAGCCACGCCCTTGAAGCATACGTTTCCATCATGGCAACCGATTACACCGACGGTCTGGCACTGCAGGCCATCAAGACGATATTTGACTATCTGCCGACCTGCTACGACGACGGCAACAACCAGCCTTTCGCAAGAGAGAAGATGGCAAACGCCGCTACCCTCGCCGGTATGGCATTCGCCAACGCCTTCCTCGGCATCAATCACTCGCTGGCTCACAAGTTAGGTGCCTATCACCATATCGCACACGGTATCGCCAACGCCCTTGTGCTCACCCATGTCATGCGCTACAATGCCGCCGAAGTTCCCACCAAGATGGGCACCTTCTCGCAGTATGATCATCCCAAGACCCTCAGAAGATACGCTGAGATCGCGGAATACCTCGGCATTCCCGGCGCGGATGACAACGAGAAGCTGGAAGGCCTGATTGCAAAACTGGAAGACCTCAAAGAGAAGATCGGAATCAAGAAGACCATTGCGGATTACGGCGTTTCCGAAGAGGATTTCCTCGCCACCCTCGACGAGATGAGCGAGAATGCTTTTGACGATCAGTGCACCGGCGCCAATCCGAGATACCCGCTTATCAGCGAACTGAAGGAAATCTACAAGAAGGCGTACTACGGAAACTAAAGAATAGAGAATAAATAATAGATAATAGATAATAGTTTCGGAGCGCTGCGCGCTGAATATATGTCACATACGTTCGCTAAGATAATAGAGAATAACGAATAGATAATAGTTTCGGAGCGCTGCGCGCTGGAATATAGTCAGGAGGTCAATACTATATGGAATTTGATACAAGCAAGATGGAAATTCTCGCCGAAAGACCGAATAAGGTCATTTACAGATGCGGCGATTATACGATCAAGGTGTTCAATGAGGATTTCTCCAAGGCGGACATCCTCAACGAGGCTCTGAACACCGCCAGAGTGGAAGAAACCGGTCTGAATATCGCAAAGGTACAGCAGGTCACCATGATCGACGGCAAATGGGCGATTGTCTTTGATTACATCGAAGGCACTACGCTTGCTCAGCTGATGGAGCAGAATCCTGACAAACTGGACGAATACCTCGAACTGTTTGTCGATCTTCAGCTGGAAATCCAGAGCAAAAGAGCCAGACTGCTCAACAAGCTCAAGGACAAGATGGAGAGAAAGATCTCCGAAACAGGTCTCGACGCGACCACACGCTACGAGCTTGATACCCGTCTGGCAGGCATGAAGAAGCACGTCAAGGTATGTCACGGCGATTTCAACCCCAGCAACATCATTATCACCCCCGAGGGCAAAGCATTTGTACTTGACTGGTCGCACGTCACACAGGGCAACGGCGCGGCGGACGCGGCAAGAACCTACCTGCTCTTCTCCCTGGAAGGCAAGACAGAGCTTGCCGAAAAATATATGAAGCTCTTCTGCCAAAAGAGCGACACCGCCAGACAGTACGTGCAGCAGTGGCTTCCGATTGTCGCGGCTTCGCAGTCGGTCAAGGGCAAGCCGGAAGAGAGAGAATTCCTTCTCAGATGGGTCAACGTGGTGGAATATCAGTAATCATTTCTGATCACGTTATAACAGTTTTCAATTCATTTACAACGGGACATGGGTCGTTTTGAGCGGCACATGTCCCGTTCTTGTTTGTCCAAAAATTTCAGAAGAATATCCTCTGCAAATCATAAACTTTTGTTTGACAAAAAGGCGCTTGTATGATTTAATATATAAGATAGGGCTTTTAAAAAATTATTATTTCAGATATAATTTCGCAGACGTGACAAAATTGTTTAAGAAGGGACTATATTATAACCATGAGCAAGAATATAGCTATCATATTTGCGGGAGGCAGCGGCGCACGTATGGGCTCCGGCATGCCGAAGCAATTCCTGGAGGTGGCGGGAAAGCCGATCATTATTCACACTCTGGAGATTTTTGAAGAGCACGACATGATCGACAAAATATACATTGCCTGCAAGAAGGAATACATCAAGCACCTCAAGCGCCTGATAGAGAAAAACCTCATCCGGAAGGTTGCGGGCATTGTTCCCGGAGGCACGACGGGTCAGGATTCCATTTACAAGGCATTGAAGATGGCTTATGACGAAAACGACGGAGATGACATTGTCCTCATTCACGACGGCGTCCGTCCGCATATCACCTCGGCGGTCATCAGTGAGGATATTGAGTGTGTCATACAGAACGGCTCTGCCATCACATGCACGCCTCTTTTTGAAACGCCCGTCATCAGCTCGGACGGCAAAACCATTGACGACGTTCCTTCGAGAGACGGATTTTTCACCGCGCAGGCGCCCCAGTGCTTCTATCTGAAGGACGTCATTGAAGCGCATGAGCAGATGCGGAAGATGAACCCGAATTATGAAGGAATTATCGACACATGTACCCTGATGAAGAAATTAGGACATGAAGTCGTGATGGTGCAGGGCAACAGAGGCAACGTAAAGGTAACAACTCCGGAGGATCTGTATATCTTCCACGGCCTTGTGCAGTATCATGAGGTGGAGCAGATTTTTGGCTTCGGAGAGAAGGAAGTTGTCAGCAGACTCAAGAAATAAGCGATTATTCTTGTAAAGGTTGGTTTTATTATGCAAAATGATGAACAGAAGAATGTATCCAACGAGTTGTTTACCGAAGTATATGATGAGGAAACGCAGCAGATCACGCTGAATAAAAAGGGCAGAAAAGCCATATGGATCACAGCCAAGGCTGAAGGCAACTTCATGCGCAAGATCAAGTGGAACATTCACGATGCCGTGGTGCAGTTCTTTGATCCGGTCAATCAGTTCTTTATCGACCGCGATGAAGCGATAGGCACCCGTCAGCGCCGCAAGCTGCTGAAAAACGCAAAGATCATTCCCAACAGGATTGTGTTCGGAACGTTTCAGAATTGCTATACCTGCAATTGCAAATATGTTGCGGACGAAATCCTCCGCAGGGGACTTGACTATGAGCTGATTTTTCTTGTCAACGGCGACGTGTTTTATCATAAGGAAAAATACAATATTCCGGACGGCGTCAAGCTGGTGCTCAGAGGTTCGCTTGCGAGCTATTTTGCCCTCGGCACTGCTAAATTCTGGATAGACAACGCCCTCAACTGCATCTGGAAGGAAATGCCCAAAAAGCCGGAGCAGATATATATAGACCTGTGGCACGGTTCTCTCGGCATCAAGCGTCTCGGCGGTGATCCCCGCTGGGTCAAGCTGGCGCATCATTCCGCAGAGCTCATCGACTATTTTGTCACGGACAGCGTCTTTGAGGAAGAGGTGTTCCATACATCCTTCTGGCCGGAAGTGCCGCAGCTGAAATTCGGTCATCCGAGAAACGACATATTGTTTGACAAGCAGAGAATGAAGGAACTGCGCGAAAAGGTTCATAAATTCTATAAGATAGATCCGAACGTCAAGACGGTGCTCTACGCGCCGACATTCCGCGATAACAAATCCGATGTGAGCGCCATCAGGATTGACTGCATGAAGCTCAAGGATACGCTTGAAAAGAAATTCGGCGGAGAGTGGAAGGTCATCGTCAAGGCGCATATGCACAACCGGCACAACAGCCAACTGCGCCATATGTTTGCCAACCGCGACTCCATCATTGACGCGAGCGATTACATAGACATGCAGGAGCTGATCGCTGCTGCAGATGTCGGTATTACCGACTATTCCAGCTGGATATTTGACTTCATGCTCAAAGGTGCGCCTGCGTTTATCTATGCCCGTGACATCAAGCAGTACATCAATTCCAGAGGCTTCTATTATCCGCTCAGCGAGACGCCGTTTTCCATTGCCGAGAACGATGAAGCGCTGTCACGTAATATTATGGATTTTGATGAAGCTGAATACGCAAAAGCAGTGGAGAAGTTCCTGGATGGCAAGCAGTGCTATGAGGACGGTCACGCAGCGGAGCGAATAGTGGACTTTATCTGCGAATGCAGCGTCGGAGCAGAATAAAATGGAAAACGCAATCATCATCAAAACCCTACGCTGGGATAATATTTATCTTAAAGCGGGTCTGGAAGGGAATACCCAAGGCGTGGAATTTGCCATTGCGGACAAAAACAACGGCCAATTACACCTGATTGACTGGTTTGACCCCGAGACAGGTGAGCTGACCGTCAATATTACCAATGTCGGCGGTGCAAAAATGCTCACCAACGGGGTTTGGTATCTCAAATACCGCACCCATGGCGGCGAGTGGTCCGCCGTTCCCATCAGTATGGAAGTGGGCTATTGCCTGAAGGATATGGACAAGGTCTACCGCTATGCCGGCACCTGTTATGCCTGCGTGTTTTCCTTTGTTCCGGTCAACGACGGAGATCATTTTATCTTTGAGATGACCTTTACCTTCATGGTGCGGAACGACAATATCCGCAAGCGCAAATTCAGGGTGGAAGCGCCGCAATTCAAAAAGAGATTTATCAAAAAGCTGATTTACTTCCTTGAAAACATCATCAATGTCATTTACCAGATTGTTTCACATATTACGCCGAAGAACGGCACGCGGGTTCTGCTCATGTCGGAGTCGAGATGTCCCATCAACGGCAATCTGAAAGCGATTGACGACCGCATAAAGCAGCGCGGTCTTGACAGGGAACGCCTGAAGCTGTCCTACTGGTTCGTCAAAACGCTTGAGGACGACAGTGATCTGAAAATTCTCTGGGTGTGGCTGAGACTTGCCTTCCTCACTGCGAGGCAGGATTTCATCATCATGGATGATTACTCAACCTTCTTCAACAATGTAAAGATTCATCCAAAGACCACGCTTGTACAGGTCTGGCACGCAGGCGTTGGCTTCAAGGCGGTGGGATATGCCCGTTTCGGCAAGAAGGGGACTCCCAATCCGTGGCGCTGCTGCTACCGTCAGATAGATTACGCCATTGTAGGCGGCGAATTCCTGCGGGAGGTTTACGCCGAGGTCTTCGGCATTGACCGTCAGCGCTGTCTTCCTTACGGACTTCCGCGTCTGGACAATTACCTTGACGCAAAGAAGGTAGCTGTCTTCCGACGGGATTTTTACGACAGGAATCCCGACTGGCAGGGACGGAAGATCATTCTCTTTGCACCGACATTCCGCGGTCCCAGCCAGAGAACGGCGTTTTATCCGTATGAAAAGCTTGACTGGGACAAAATATACGACTTCTGCGGAGACGAATATCTCTTTGTCATCAAACAGCACCCGTTTATTCTCACGCCGGTGGTCATCGACCCGAAATACGCGGGAAGAATCATTGATTTCTCCCAATATCCCGACATCAATGAGCTGTTTTATGTCACGGATATTCTGATTACGGATTATTCGTCCAATATCTATGAGTTTTCGCTTCACCGCAAGCCAATGCTATTCTTTGCCTATGACAAGGAAGAGTATGAGCTTATGCGGGGACTTCACCGCACGCTTGACCGACATGCACCCGGCAAGGTCTGCCGGACAACGGAGGAATTGCTGGAAGCGATTCGCACAGGCGATTTCGAGACGGAAAGACTCTATCGGTTTATCAGGGAAAACTTTGACAACACCGATGGGCTTGCAAGCGACAAGGTGATTGACAACATTATTCTCAACAACTACTAATTTTTATACGTTTCTCCTTTTTTGAGATGCGCACAGGCAAATATCCACAAGGAGTTGCCTGTGCGTGTTTCCTTTTTGTGGTACTTTAATGAATTAGCATGATAATATAATAAAGTGATCGAAATGACTTGCCAAAACAAACATTTGGTGATAGAATAATGATATAAATAAGCAGAAGACAGGGTGAATGAACAATGATAGCAATTATCGACTACGGTGCGGGCAATATTCTGAGTGTACAGAAGGCTCTCGACCATATCGGATGCGAAAATACCGTCACTTCCGACGCGTCGGTTATTTTAGCTGCCGACGGTGCGGTGCTTCCGGGCGTCGGTGCTTTCGGAGATGCGATGGGCCATCTTTCGGCCAACGGACTGATCGGAGCAGTCAGGGAATTTGCTGCGAGCGGCAAGCCGTTTCTCGGAATCTGTCTCGGATTGCAGGTGCTTTTTGATTCGAGTGAGGAATCGCCGGAAGCGGAGGGACTTTCGCTCATGCGGGGCAAGGTGAAGCGTTTCCCTTCAGAGATGGGACTGAAAATTCCCCAGATCGGCTGGAATTCCATTGAATATGACCATGAATGTCCCATTTTCAAAGGGCTTTCAGAAAACCCTTATGTCTATTTTGTGCACAGCTATTATCTGGAAGCCGCCGACGAAAGCGTCGTCAGTGCGGTGGCTGATTACGGGGTAAAATACCACGCGGCCGTGTGGAAAGACAATGTCTTTGCGACGCAGTTCCACCCCGAAAAAAGCGGCAGAGTGGGTATTCAGATACTTCGCAATTTTGCAGGATTGATATAGAAAATGGATTGATATAAAGGAGAGTCATATATGTTTGCCAAGAGAATTATTCCGTGCCTTGACGTCAAAGACGGGAGAGTGGTAAAGGGCGTCAGTTTCGTCAACCTGCGGGACGCAGGCGATCCCGTGGAATGTGCCGCAGAATATGACCGTCAGGGAGCGGATGAACTGGTCTTCCTCGATATCACCGCTTCGTCGGATGACAGAAGTATTGTCATAGATATGGTTCGCCGCGTTGCTGAGACGGTCTTTATTCCCTTTACAGTGGGCGGAGGAATACGCAAGGTGGAGGATTTCACCGCACTTCTCCGCGCGGGTGCCGACAAGGTGTCGGTCAATTCCGCCGCCATTCTGCGTCCCGAGCTGATTTCCGAGGCGGCATATAAATTCGGCAGCCAGTGCGTTGTGGTAGCCATAGACGCCAAGCGCAGGACTGACGGCAGCGGGTGGACCATCTACAAAAACGGCGGCAGGGTGGATATGGGCATTGACGCGGTCGAATGGGCGATGGAGGCGGAAAAACGCGGCGCAGGGGAGATATTGCTCACCAGCATGGACTGCGACGGACAAAAGACAGGTTATGACCTGGAGCTGACCCGCACGATCAGTGAGAATGTCGGCATCCCTGTCATAGCATCCGGCGGCGCAGGGGAAAAGAAGCATTTCCTCGATGCGCTCGACTACGGCAAAGCGGATGCTGCGCTTGCTGCTTCGCTCTTTCACTTCAAGGAGCTGGAAATACCCGATCTCAAAAAGTACCTTGCCGACAACGGTATTTCAGTGAGAAGGTAATATCCGATCTATATTACATTTCAGAATCGGAGGCGTATTTATGAAAAACAAAAAGCGCATATCTGTATTGGCTCTGCTGATGCTGTATCTCTGCTTCGGGGCTGCCAATGTGTTTGCCGCGGGAAACGCGGATAACATCGGCGACAAAATAGAACGGTTCGTTTCCGAAAACGAGAGCACCACCGCGGGAATGGCTGTGACGGTATTCGACAGCGAGAGTGAGCTTTACACAGGCTGCTTCGGTTTCACAGACATGGAACAGCGTGTCAGGACTGACAGGAATTCCGTCTTTGAATGGGGTTCCACCACCAAACTGCTTGTCTGGTCGAGTGTGATGCAGCTCTACGAACAGGGAAAGATCAGTTTTGACGCGGATGTAAGGGACTACCTGCCGGAGGGGTATCTGAAGAATCTCCGCTTTGACAAGCCTGTGACCATGACGCATCTGATGAATCACAGCGCGGGCTTTCAGGAGAGGCTGTGGGATGTTTTTGCGAACAGCGAGGACGAGATACTGGATCTTGGTGAGCTTGTGGCAAAACGTCAGCCGGAGCAGGTTTTTGAGCCGGGAAGCGTCACGGCTTATTCCAACTGGGGCGTTGCACTGGCGGGATACATCGTCGAGTGTATTTCCGGACAGCCGTTTTATGAATACGTCAATCAGCATATTTTCTCACCTCTCGGAATGAAGCACACCTCACTCAAGCCGGATTATTCCGACAACCCCTTCGTGCGCGAAGCCTGGGATCGATTGGTCTGCTACACAACCGACTGCAAAAAGCTCGAGCCTTCGAGGTATTTTGTTTCGATTTACCCGGCGGGAAGCTGTGTCTCCACGATCGGCGATTATCTTGTGTTTGCGCAGGCCCTTCTCAACCGTGAGAGTGCGCTTTTTGCAAAGCCGGAGACGCATGACCTGATGTTCAGTCCCACGCTGTATTACGACGGAACGACCATTCCACGCTGCTGTCACGGCATGTGGATGATTCCCTTAGGAAAGCCGGTCTACGGTCACGGCGGAAACACCGCGGGATGCTCGGCGTATATCCTTCTTTCGCCGGAAGACAATCTCGGCATGGCTGTGATGACCAATCAGTCGGGTGAGATCACCTACAATTGCAAGATGCCGGAGCTGCTTTTCGGTCAGTTTGACGAGATGAAGTATTTCGGTCAAAAG
Organism: uncultured Eubacteriales bacterium; assembly: GCA_900317765.1. Taxonomy (GTDB): domain Bacteria; phylum Bacillota; class Clostridia; order Oscillospirales; family Acutalibacteraceae; genus RUG762. The sequence goes on from ONID01000005.1 coordinate 8,415, forward strand.
CGCGAGCTTCCCACAGGGCTCTTTAAGACGGCACGGTCGGTTTTCACCGGACCGATCAAGCTCTACAATATTGCCTTCATGGGCTTTGACGAAGAGTCCAGCGGTGAATTCTGGGTGTGGAACAGGGAAACAGGCGCGGTCTGCGCACCCTACGGAGACAGTCTTTCCGTCAGCACCTGGAATGTGGTTTACGAACTGACCATTGCAGGTCTGTGGCTTGTTTCCATTGTTGTCATCCCCGTCACGCTGGTTGTCATGCTGATTTGCAGGCTGCGGCGCGGAGAAAGCAGACCGCTGGGTCAATGGGCAGCTGTGGCCATGCTGCTTCGGCTTGCGGTCGTTGGAATAGCTGCTTATATCGTCTGGAGCGGATTGACCTATCGTCCCTCCGACTCATATTTCTGGGGCTTTGCCGTCATTGCGGCGCTTGCGCTGGCACTTGGCGCATGGGCGGTTGTTGGCATTGTGGGACTTAACAGACAGGGAGACACTATGAAGAAGGGAACAAAATTTGTTCGCGTAATGACGCTTTCAGGCATTATTATCACTCTTGTGAATATCCTTTATTGGAATTTGTTTATGTTCTGGTGAGGCTGAAATGACAAATTGTAAAAATTCCGTGATAGCACTTTAAATCCGGAATGAAGTGTGATATAATATAATTTACTCAAAAAATTATGATATTTATAGGCGGAGAGATGTTATGAAAAGAAACAGCAGAAAGTCAGGAAAGTTTGCTTACATTCCCATTCTCGCGGCATTTACGGTTTTGTTTGTGATTTTTGGATTGACGCTTATTACCATTTCAAACAGATCCGACAACACATTTTCCATTGACGACAATACGGCATATGACAATGTTTCGGACAACGGATATAATTTTGTTGAGACTGAGGGGAAAAACGGGGTGACGTATTACGTTATTTCCAAGGATTCCACTGTGACCTCAACGACTACTGCGTCATCGGCGACAAAGACGGAGGAAGAGGGGACTACCACTACTACCACCGCCGCGTCAAGGATCAAAGAAGTGGTGACTACAACTACCACAGGCAGTCCGTTAATGAACTTCAATGAATCCACGACTGAGTCCGCAGATGTACCGGAAACGGAGATTACTGTCACCGCAAAGACCCAGAAAACCAGCGACGAAAAGATTGCTTATCTTACGTTTGATGACGGTCCCTCCATCAATACGGAAAAGCTGCTCGACATTCTGGATCGGTACAATGTAAAGGCGACGTTTTTTGTGATATATCACAAAAATATGGAAAAGAAATACAAAGCGATCGCGGAACGCGGGCACACCATTGCGCTTCACAGCTATACCCACAGCTACAGCAAGATTTATAAGACCGAAAAAGGCTATTATCAGGACCTGAACAAGATACACGACTATGTGGAAAAGGTGACAGGCGTCGATTCAAAGATCATACGCTTCCCGGGCGGTTCCAGCAACACCGTCAGCAAAAAGTACAACAAGACCATTATGAAGACGCTCAAAAAATCAGTCACCGAGAAGGGATATGTGTACCACGACTGGAACATTGACAGCTCCGACGCAAGCGGAATCAACCGTGACCCTGATCTTTTGGTGTCAAGAGTCAAGGCGGGACTCAAGAAAAACAAACCGGTAGTCGATATTTTGATGCACGATACAGGCAAATCCAAGACCACGACGGTGGAAGCCCTTCCCAGAATCATTGAGGCTGTTCAGGCTTCCGGGTACACAATAGAGCCGCTGACATTGGATTCTACCCCGATACAGCATAATTGGTAAGCTGTGTGCATATTCTGAATTGTGCGGGCAGCAGCCGCATAGCAGGCATTCATAGTCATACACAGAAATAGAGTACTCTCTATCATTCTGATCATGATACATCGGCAATGCCACAAGAAATGAAAGGAGGAGCGCGTATGTCGCAAAATAAACAGGATACGGGCTTTTCGTTTTATATTCCGCTGGTTCTGATTGCGGCATTTCTGATGGGGTGCCTTGCCATATCATTGATGGACATCCGTGAAAAGGCATCTTCGGTGATCTCCGACAATCCTGTATCGGCGGCAGACGCGGTAATCAAGGAAAATACCGTCAGAAAATCCCCGGTCTACAATGACGGGGGATTAAAATTCAGATTGGTAAGCGCTTCGGATCTCGGCATAGGCAACAAAAGCGTGTCGCAGCCCGATGTGCCATCGGAAAGTTCGGTATCTTCCCGGACTGAAACAGCCAATCTCGACGGAGGACTCAAATTGCCGATGGAGCATTATATCAATTTTGTTCCTCATAAATCGGGGTGTGTCGCATACCTGACGTTTGACGACGGTCCTTCCGAAAATACCGAGGCTATACTCGATATACTGGATTATTACAATGTCAAGGCGACCTTCTTTGTGATTTACCATAAGGATATGGAGGATAAGTATAAAGCCATCGTCAATGCCGGGCATGCGATTGCACTGCATTCCTATACGCATGATTACAGCAGCGTCTATGCCGGAGAAGCGTCTTTTTTCAATGAGATGGAAATGATCGGTGATTACATCTATCGTCAGACAGGCGTCCGGACCATGCTGATGAGATTTCCGGGCGGATCAAGCAATACGATCAGCCGGAAGTACAGCAAAGGGCTCATGTCCGTGCTCAAAAAGAGTGTGAAGGAACGGGGATATGTGTACCAGGACTGGAACGTGGACAGCTGCGACGCGGAAAAATCCAATACTCCCCCTGAAAAGCTGCTTTCCAATGTCCGCAATTCCCTTGGCAGCAAAAAGACAGCCGTTGTTCTGATGCACGATGGGGGCAATAGAACCGGTACCACGGTACAGGCGCTTCCTGCCATCATTGAGTTTTTTTACGAAAAAGGCTATTCAATGGAAAAACTCGATATGACAGTTGAAGAAATACACCACAATTGGTGAGTTAGTTCGGATATGTCGGAAGTGAAAAAATGTCATTTGTTAAATACAAAAATCTCATATGCCTTGTGGCTGCGATCGTATTATTACTGATTTTGAATTATGTTGCGATCGGCATTTTCAAAAGGAATGCGGATAACAATGCCGGCATGGTGACGCCTTCCGGTTCGGATGTCAGTCAGAGTGACAGCGTCAGCAACGCGCTGATCAGTCGGTCGGATACAACAGCCACTGTCAGTACGACCGATGCAACCACTGTCACCACGACAACCACTGCGGCGACACAACCGACCAAAATCAGATTTGCCAAGGGTTTCCGCTACAGCATTGTGGTATATCTCAAGAGCCAGTCGGTAGCTGTCTACAGCAAGAAAAGCGACGGCAAAACCGTGAAGCAGGTCAAATGCTTTACCTGTTCCAGTGGAATGGACTCCTCTCCGACGCCGACAGGCGATTTTTCCATCATCGGAAAGCACAGATGGAGAAGTCTGCAGGGCGACGTCTTCGGGCAGTACTGCTCCAGAATACACGGACATATTCTGTTTCACTCCACTCCATATTTAAAGGAAAAGGAATCCTCGCTGGATGATGCGGAGTATGACAAGCTCGGCACGCCGGTTTCTCACGGGTGTATCAGGATGAGCGTCAGCGATTGCAAATGGATCTACGACAACGCCCCTTTAGGTACGCCGGTGTCGATAGTAGATGAAGTCGGTCCGGCAGGAGCGACTCCTGTGAGCAGAAATCCCGACAAAACCTTCAGCGGCTGGGATCCTACTGACAAATGGGCCAAGAAAAACCCGTACCTCAAAAAGGGAACCACCTCCGCGACCAAGACGGAGACCACGAAAACAACAACCGGAAAGACCAAGGGCACGACCGGTACCGCAAAAACAACCGGAAAGACCACGGATACGACCGGTACCGCAAAAACGACAGGAAAGACCAAGGGCACGACCGGTTCTGCAACAACATCCTCTGTTTCTTCCAAGAAAAAAAGGTAATACATACTGTTTTTGACAACTGTCTTTGTCCGGCAAAAGGATTGCAGGAGGAGACGGTTGTTTGCATTTCTCGGCTTGACAATCGGACGGTATGTGTATACAATTGATGGGGAAACAGTATCCAACCGAAGGTGGCGAAGAGATGCGAAATCTTATGGTGAAAATCAAATACGACGGAAGCGGTTTCTGCGGCTGGCAGGTGCAGAACGATCTGCGCACCGTGCAGGCGGTATTTCAGACCGTGCTCAGGGACGTACTAAAGGAAAATGTCCCGATCATTGGTTGCAGCCGCACCGACAGCGGCGTTCACGCCAATGAATTCTGTGTGAGCTTCCGCACGGAGTGCATGATCCCGTGCGACAGGCTTCCATTGGCGCTGAATGCCAAGCTTCCCCCCGATATTGCCGCGTTTGACTGTCAGCAGGTGCCGGATGATTTTCACGCCCGGTACAGCTGCAAGGGAAAGCAGTACCGCTATCTGATCCTGAATTCTCCGCTGCGTGATCCGTTTTGGCAATCCAGGGCACTGTGGTACAAATATCCCCTTGACGCGGATTTCATGAACGGGCAGGCGCAGGATTATTTGGGAACACACGATTTTTCTGCCTTCTGTGCGGCTAACAGCGATGTGGCGGACAAGGTGCGCACGGTGTCACAATGCGGCGTCAGGCGGCTGACGGACGACGAGCGAATGGTGGAATTTACCGTAACGGCGGACGGTTTTTTGTACAATATGGTGCGGATTATGGTGGGAACACTTCTTCAGATGTCGGCGGGAAGGCTTCCTCACGGTTGCATCAAATCTGTGATCTCGTCGGGAAACAGAGAAAAAGCCGGATTTACTGCCGATGCCTGCGGATTATATCTGAATAAGGTATTGTATTAACCGGAAATATGTGTTATAATATCAAGTAACTCTATGCGAGTTTATTTCAGTTAATAATGAGTTAATCAAACGCCGTTATGATCAATCGGAGGGATAGGGATAAATGGCTGACAATAAGAATTCAAAACCAGGGGCAAAGCCTGAGAAATTAAAGAAGGAAGCCGGCAAGCCGGATCAGCATTCCAAGCCGCCGAAGGAGACCAAATCGCTGAAGGCGTCCAAGCATCCGAAGGCATCCAAGCCTCCGAAGGAGACCAAGCCGCCCAAGAAGACCAAGCTCTCGAAACTGTCCGGGAAACTGATCGGAAACAACAATCTCATGCTTGCCGTCAAAGCCGTTGTGGTGGGCGCGGCTATGCTCTCTCTGCTGATGCTGATCATTGTGGGTGCGGACCTCAGACCGTCGGCACTGCTTCAGGGCATCAGAAACAAGTATGCCTTTACGCATGCTTCGGGAGATGGTTTCCCGGTGGAATTCACCGGCGGCAAGATACTTGGCGTATCTGAAGTTACTAAGGGAACGGCAGTGCTGACAGCCGCAAGATGTACGGTTTACGACGGCATGGGGCGAGAAGTCGATGTGGTAAACCACGGGCTATCTTCACCGGCGATGAAAAGCTCCGGGAGTTACGTCCTGCTCTTTGACAGCATGGGAAGCGACTATAAACTGCGGACACTTTCCGGCGATATCTGTAAGGGCAAGACGGAAAACTCTATTATCTGTGCCGATGTATCACGTTCGGGCGTGTTTGCCTTTGTCACCAACAGTGCTACTAATAACGCAAGGCTGGTGGTTTACTCGTCTGAAGGCAAAGTTCTCCACAAATGGAAATCGGTAAACTATAAAATATCGGACGTCGCGTTAAGTCCGTCCGGCAAATACGTTGCCATATGCGGATATTCGACGAAAAAAGGCGTTCTGTTTTCCAATGTCCTGATTCAGCAGGTGGGAGAACACAAAAATCTCAGGGAGTATTCGCTGGATAACACGCTGATTGCGGATATTCAATTTGACGGCAACGCCTGTGTTGCCGCTGTGGGCGATGACCTTGCGGCCTTTTTCTCCGTGAAGGATGACAAAAAGAGCATATACAGCTATAACGGCAGAACGCTCAATTGCTACGATCTCAACCATAACGGCGAAATGGCTTTCGTCTTTTCGGATTATTCCGACGGTAGAAACGCGTCTGTCATCGTGATCAACGACAAATGTGTGGAAAAAGCAAATATCAGGACTTCCATGACGTCGCCGTATGTGGATCTTGACAACGGGCGCATCAATCTGCTGTTTCAGTCGGAAGTGAGCTGCTATAATTACAAGGGCAAACTGCTTGAGCAGACGGATGTTTCGGTGGACTGCCAGTCGCTGCTTACCTCCGGAGGCAAACTTCTGGCCAAGGGCGTTATGACCCTGAAGGATATCGGATGATGGAATGTACCAATTAATTGTTAATTTTTATTGAACGAGGTTGTTATTGGCATGTTTTTGTGTTATCATAACATGAAAGCTTGTTTTTACAGTTGTTCTCAAAGAGCTTGAAGGGAGTAAATTGCATTGTTGGGATTAGTACTTGACGCAGCTACAATTGTTTTCTTTATATACATGTTTAAAAAATGCGCTGTCAAATCGCAGCTGAAGAACGCAGTGGATTCTATGATATTCATTGCGTCCGCCATTGTTGCGGTGCCGATAGGGGTGTTTTTAGGGGATTTCTGTTATTCCAGCTTTTTCCGTCCGGTCATAGTGGAACGCGTTGAAGCGCTCGTTACAACATCGGGCGACGTCGATACCAGCATGAATTCGGTGGAAAGAATCATGTCGGGGATGCCGACAATGGTCAACAACGGCGCGAGGCTGTATCATACCACTACGGGCGACAGCCTCAATCAGATCAACAAGCTGTTGGCTGGCGACCTTACCACAGCCACCGGCGAGATAGTGGATATCATTGCCAGACCTGTTATTGACGGAGTGGTGAGGGCTTTGTTCTTTGCCATTGCGTTTGCGGGTGTTTACCGTCTGCTCAGGGCATTTTACCCCACTATAGAGGCCTATTTCTACAATCCCGACCGTGCGGCCATTTCGCCTACCAACGGCATGGTGCTTGGCGCTGGCAAGGTTGTGGTTATTTTGCTGATCGCGCTGTCAATGGTGCAGCTTGTGGGACCGGTGCTGCCTGATTTTGTTCTGTTTCACACGGAATTGTATTCTCAGTCATTTATTTTCAAGCTGTTCAGTGAAAACAATCTGATCATGCTGTTCCTTGGAGAAGGCATAATTTCGTAAAAAATGATCTTCTTATTGGTAAATGGGGTGTAAGTAAATTATGAATATTCCAAATACGCTTACGGCCTTCCGTATTGTTCTTATACCTGTTTTCTGTGTACTCTTTATTATGGGAACGCCGTATTATCCCTACGCCGGAATTGTGCTGGTGCTGTCGGGACTTTCCGATATGTTTGATGGATTTCTGGCGCGTAAGCTTCACCAGGAGACCGAGCTTGGCAAGATTCTCGACCCGATAGCCGACAAACTCACTCTCGGCGCCGTTGTCATCAGCATGTGGTTTGTGTATCACAAGAATTACCCGTGGATAACGCTGGCTCTCAGCATCATGTTCCTCAAGGAACTGCTGATGGCGGTTGGCGGTTTTGTGATTGTCAAGAAGGGAAGAAAGCTTGTAAAGGCAAAATGGTGGGGGAAGGTCGCCACCGTTGTCTTTTATGCCTGCATGATAGCCATCGTAGCGCTGAATATCTTTGCCCGCGATGCGCAGCTCGATGTTCTTGTTCCCGGGATAGCCCTTTTTGCGGCTGCTGTCATGTTGATTGCCTTCGCTATGTATTTCCGCATGGGACTGAAGATCCTGCGCGGAGAATATGTGTCGGGAGTCATTGATTTTGAGCAGGAAAAGCTCAAAAAATCCAAGGCGTCGAAGAAAACCGCATGATGTATATGTCAGAATTAACTATATGAATGTCAATCTCTGCTCCGACGGAGCAGAGTGTTTTTTACCCGCTGCGTTTGCAGTGTGTGTGTGGATGAAAGGAAGTGCGAGGAATAATGCCTCTTTGTTCAATATGCAAAAAAAGACAGGCTGTGGTATTTGCCACAGATTCAGCCCATCCCGGCAGAACCGCGGGATATTGTTTTACATGTGCCCGGAAGATCGGTTTGCCGAATATAGAAGATTTGGTCAAGCAATTCGGTCTGAATTCCGAAATGATAGAAGAGATGGAGGAGCAGATGGCGCAGGCAGCCGAAAACGGCGAGCTGCCCTTTTCTGGGATGTTTAACGAGGTAATGCCGGGTCTTGACGACGGCGACGAGTACGACGATGATGACGAATACGATGAGGATGACGAGGATGAGGAAGATGACGAGGACGATGCGCCTGCAAACGACAATGCGCCGGAAGCCATAACATCTTCCGACGGTCAGCAGGCAATTGCGGAGAAAAAAGAGGAAATCGATAATCCGGGAGACGACGATTCGTCCGGCGATGAGGAAAGCGGCGGATTATTCAATCCCTTCAGGAATCTTTTCGGCAGCAGCTTTGAGATGGGAGGCGCACAGTTCGCCGACGGTCAGCCCAAAAAGCGCAAGCGCGGCAAGCACGAGAACAAGCGCCGTTTCCTCGGCGATTACTGCGAGGATCTGACCAAGAAGGCGCGTGAAGGCAGGATAGACGCCATCATCGGCAGAGATAAGGAGATCAACCGCGTCATTCAGATACTCTGCCGCAAGAGCAAGAACAATCCCTGTCTGATAGGTGAACCCGGCGTGGGTAAAACAGCCATTGCCGAAGGGCTTGCGCTGAGAATAGCGGCAGGCGGGGTTCCGCTCAGACTGGCCAATAAAGAGATACACCGTCTCGACCTGACAGCTCTTGTCGCCGGAACGCAGTTCAGGGGACAGTTCGAGAGCCGCATGAAGGGACTGATTGACGATATCAAGAGCGCCGGAAACGTGATCCTTTTTATCGACGAGGTGCACAGCATCGTCGGTGCGGGTGACGCGGAAGGTTCCATGAACGCAGCGAATATTCTGAAACCTGCGCTTTCCAGAGGGGAATTGCAGGTGATAGGCGCAACGACCTTCACCGAATACCGGAAGTATATTGAGAAGGATTCCGCCCTGGAACGCAGGTTCCAGCCGGTCAGCGTCAACGAGCCGAATGTGGACGACACGGTCGAGATTCTTGCGGGAATCAAGGGGTACTATGAAGTACATCACCGAGTCAAGGTGAGCGACTGGATTGTCAAGCGCGCCGTTATTCTGTCCGAGCGGTATATCAACGACCGATTCCTGCCCGACAAGGCGATAGACCTCCTGGATGAAGCCTGCGCCTGCGCATCTCTCGGCAACAAGGCAATGGCGGAATTCGACGAGCTGAACATAAAGCTGCGCAAGGTGCTGGAAGAAAGTGATAAGCTGCAGGCGGATACGGAGGATACATCAGAGAAGCATTACGAACGAATAGCAGAGCTTCGCACGGAGGAACTCAAGATAAAGAACCGTCTCTCAGAGATCGAACCCGAGGCGATGGGCGGACAGGTGACGGAATCCGATCTTGCCAAGGTCATCGAGCTCTGGACGGGAATCCAGGCTTCCCGTGTGGAGGAAAACGAGTTCAAAAAGCTCACCACCCTCGAGGATAAGCTCAACGAAAAGGTGATCGGTCAGGAAGAAGCGACCAGGCTGGTAGCAGCCGCCATTCGCCGCAACCGCGCCCAGATCTCACCCCGCCGCAGACCGGCTTCGTTCATCTTCGTGGGTCCCACCGGTGTGGGCAAGACCGAACTTGTCAAGGTGCTGGCCAACGAGCTGTTCGATTCGCCGGAAACGCTGATCAGGCTGGACATGAGCGAATTCATGGAGAAGCATTCCGTCAGCAAGATCATCGGTTCGCCTCCCGGATACGTCGGTTACGACGAGGCAGGACAGCTCACCGAAAAGGTGCGCCGCAAGCCCTATTCCGTGCTGCTGTTTGACGAGATAGAAAAGGCTCATCCCGACGTGATGAATATTCTGCTCCAGATATTGGACGAGGGCAGGATTAACGATTCCCAGGGACGTGCCGTCAGCTTTGAGAATACCGTCATCATTATGACATCCAACGCCGGCAGCAACCACCAGGGCGGTTCTCTCGGCTTCAACAAGACCTCCGACGATATTTCCCGCGAAAAGGCAATGTCGGGACTGAAAGAATTCCTGCGTCCTGAATTCCTGGCGCGTGTGGACGAGATCGTCGTGTTCCGTCAGCTTGACGAGAACGACTACCGCAAGATCTGCCGTCTGCTGACAGGCGAATATGTCGAATCCATGGCGGAGCGCAATGTGAAGCTCATCATCGACGACAGCGCGGTGGAATACCTTGCAGCCAGCGCCGTCGGCGGAGAAGCATCCGCACGCGATCTGCGCAACCTCATCCGCAAGGAAGTGGAGGATAAGCTCGCCAATCTGGTTATCGAGACGGCGGGCAATCTGCCGGGCGAGATCATTGTCACCATCGAGGAAACAGACGGCGCAAAGAGCGTTGTTGTCAAGCCGGATGTTCCCGCGTTGACAGAATAAATCATAAAAAAAGGGATTGACTGACGACCCGTGAGCCGTGCGGTCAATCCCTCTTGTTTTTAGGAGGTAGATTCCATTGCCGAGATTTTTTATAGAAAATATTGAAAAACAGCCGGGCGACATCATTACCGTTACCGGGCAGGACGCTGTGCATATCTCCAAATCGCTGAGAATGCAGATCGGGGACAGCCTTACCGTCTGCGGCGGTCTGGGCAGCGATATGATTTGCGAGATCACCGCCATAACGGTAAGCGCTGTGGAGCTGAAAGTCACAGCTGTTCAGACGACCGAGAGCGAACCGTCGGTCAGGGTAACGCTTTATCAGGGACTTCCCAAGGGAGATAAGCTGGAATGGATCATCGAAAAGACCATCGAACTGGGCGTGTGTGAAATCGTTCCCGTGCTGATGCAGCGTTCCGTTTCGCGTCCCGACGCGAAATCGGCAGCCAAAAAGAATGAGCGCTACCGGAAACAGGCTGTTTCGGCAGCCAAGCAGTGCGGCAGGGGTATTATCCCCGATGTGCACAGCATGATTCATTTCCCGGAAATGCTTGTATCTCTAAAAAAACATCAGGCGGCGATATTCTTCTACGAATGCGGCGGTGAACCCCTTTCCGCTGTGATCGAAGAGATAAAGAAGAGCGGCGCTGCCGATATTGCCATTGTCATCGGTCCCGAAGGCGGCTTTGATCCTTCGGAAGCCGAAGCGCTGCAATCGGCGGGCGCATTGACCGCTACGCTCGGCAAGCGCATCCTTCGCACCGAAACGGCGCCGATTGCCGCTATCGCAGCTATAATGTACGCTACCGGCAATATGGACTGATCAGCTTGTGAAGCAGCCGGACACCTTCCGGCATTTCCTCCGACTGAATGCCCGCGAAGCTGAGTCTCAGTTTCACGGTGCTGTCGCCTGTGTCCGCAGGAATGACACGGACGCCTCCGGCAAGGGCTGTCTCAGCAAGCTCCTGCGGGCTTTTTGTGGATTTGAGGATCAGTTCGGCGCAGAGTGCGGTCTCAGCAAGGCGAATCTGTGCAATGGAACCGAAATACTCGTTCAGCAGGGAGACAAGGCGTTCGCTTTTTTCCGAATATATTTTACGCAGCCTGCGCAGCCTTTTTTCTATGTGACCGTCACGGATATATTCCGCAAGCGCAAGCTGTTCGGTTTTGGACGATGTCTGGTTGTAGGAGGCACCACGGCTGCGGTACAGCTCCGCCAGTTCGGGCGTCAGCACCATGTAGCTGATGCGCACCGACGGCATGAGCAGCTTTGAGAAGGAACCGAGGTATATTACGTTGTTTCCGTCGCTCATTCCCTGCATGGACGGTACGGGATGTGATCGGAACCGCAGTGCGCCGTTGTAGTCGTCCTCTATGATCAGCCCGTCGGTTCGTTCCGCCCATTCGAGCAGTTCCGCGCGGCGGCTGACCGGCATGGGACGTCCCATGCTTTCGGTGTTGGAGGGATTGAGATAGAGCACATCCGCCTTTGACTCATACAGTTCCTCCGGCGTTATCCCGAATTTGTCATGCCCCAGTGCGGTGATGTTCAGACGGAAGTCGCGGAAGACCCTTTCGGCGTGAGGAAAGCAGGGATATTCTATGCCGACACGTCCGGCGCGTTCGCCGAGCAATCCGCAGATCAGCGAGAGAAGAGGCTGCACGCCGGCGCCGATGACAATCCTGTCAGGCGTTGCGTTGACGCCGCGCAACAGGCTGCCGAAATGGGCGAGCTGCCGCCGGAGTTCCGGTTCCCCCTGATAATGTCCGTATGAAGTGACGATGTCTTCGCGGCTGAGCGCGGCGCGCACGTATTTGCGCCAGAGATCGAGATCGGAACTGCGGCTGTCCACGTAACGGCTGCCGAAGTCGTATCTCACAGAAGGCTCCGGCTCGTCGTCGGGAATAGCGTCGGATGGAAGGGCGTTTTTTTCAATGACAGCTGCCTCCACAAAATATCCGCTCTGGGGTTTGCTCACGAGGTATCCTTCGACGCAGAGCTGCTGGTATGCCTGTTCTATGGTGGTTCGGCTGACGCCGAGTTCCTCCGAAATGCGGCGTATGGAAGGCATTTTTTCACCGACTGCCGGACATCCGGAGCATATCCGCTCCTTGATGCTGTCATACAGCTGCATGTACATGGGCAGGTCGGAATTCACGTCGAGAAAAATAGGCTCATAGATCATGCGGATGATCATCTCCCGTTGGTGTAGGGTTGGTTTCCAAAACTGTCACATAAAAAATAGTTAAAATTGTATATTTTCAAATGCACAGTTATCATGTATTATTATAACAGTTCAACGTTGAAAGTCAATATTTTTTTAAATCGAAAACCTACCAACAAACTATATTTTAATACAATAAAAGGAGAATGATCCATATGAGCAATCCCAACAACAATAAAAACGCCGCGCTTCTGATTGCTAAGGTCGGCATTATGGCTGCATTGAGCTATCTTGCGTTTACGTTTATCCAGTTCAAGATTCCCGCAGGCGGAGATTATACCTCTTTCCATTTAGGCAACACCTTCTGCGTGCTGGCTGCGCTGCTCTTCGGAGGACTGCCGGGAGGAATCGCGGGTGCCATCGGAATGACGATCGGCGACCTGTTAGACCCGGTTTACATCACATCCGCTCCCAAGACGTTTGTTCTGAAGCTGCTCATCGGCGTGTTTGCGGGACTTGTCGCGCACAAGATAGGCAAAATTTCGCTGCGCACACCGGAAGGGCAGTTGCAGCCCAAAAAGCATGTTTTTCTCTGGACGGTGCTTGGTTCTTCGGCGGGAATGCTTTTCAATGTAATAGCCGAACCGGTGGTTTCCTATTTCTACAAGAGGTACATCTTGGGCGTTGACGCGGAAGCATCCGCCATTCTTGCCAAGCTGCAGAGTCTGACAACCTTTGTCAACGCCATTCTGACAGTCATCATCGCGGTTGCGCTTTACGCGGCGCTCAGACCGGCGATGATCAGAACAGGTCTTTTTGATTATAATATAGGTATCAAGGCGAAGAAAACAGACAGTAAGGAATGATTTCGTGAAGAAGATCGTTACAGTGCAGGATATTTCGTGTGTCGGCAGGTGTTCGCTTACCGTTGCACTGCCTATTATTTCAGCGATGGGTGTGGAGGCGTGTCCTCTTCCGACGGCTCTTCTCTCCACCCATACGCTCTACCGGGAGCCTTACATCCGTGACCTCACCGACAGTTTATCGGAGATTACGGGTCATTGGAAAAAGATAGGGGCTCGGTTTGACGGCATCTACACGGGATATTTAGGCTCGATGCGGCAGCTTGACATTATTTCTGCTTTTATTGACGAATTCCGGGGAGACGGATTTGTCTTCATTGACCCGGTAATGGGCGACCACGGGAAGCTCTATTCCGGATTTACCCCGGAATACGTCAGACGTATGGCACAATTCTGCGGTAAAGGCGATATTATCGTGCCCAATCTCACGGAAGCATGCCTGATGCTGGGCAGGGAATACATCGGTCACAGCTACACAAAGGACGATCTGAAGGAAATTCTTCGTAATCTGACCGGACTGGGAGCTTCCAAAGCTATCTTAACCGGTGTGAGTATGGAGCCTGGCAGACTCGGGGCAGCGGCTTACGACAGCGACAGCGGAGAGTATTATCTCTGCATGGGCGACAGGGTAGAGGGCAGCTTTCACGGAACAGGTGATATTTTTGCCTCGGTCTGTGTCGGTGCGCTGGCCCGCGGCAGATCGCTCGGTCAGGCTGTGGAATCGGCGGTGAGCTTCACTTGTGAGTGCATAAAAGTCACGGTGAACGACTCTGCGGACCGGCGATCAGGCGTGAATTTTGAGAAGGTTCTTCATATTCTGACAAGGTAAATGTTACAAACTTGATACTGGACGGACGTTAATTTGTAACGTCCGTCCGTTTTTCGCATGTTAATAATCTACAAAATAAAGCTCTTTTATTTGAATAAAATAACAATAATACTGTCGAATATGAATTGCATATTAATGAATTGTAAATAAACTATTATAATTAGTTACAAATATTGACAAATAGATTTCAAATATGTTATAATCCTCGTGTCGTTTGGAAATGAGTCAGACAAAATACAACACGGAGGAATGATTCAAATGGTCAGTATTAAACGTTTAACAGCAGCGCTTATGGTTGTGCTTTTTGCGGCATCATTTGTTCCGCCGATGCAGGCTTATGCAGCCAGCACCAGCACAACAGAGATACAGGTTTACAATCAGCTTGTAGGTAAGCTCGGATTCAACACTGCTGCGGCAGCAGGTCTTATGGCTAATATCAAGCATGAATCCGGATTCAATTGCTCGGGTACCGGCGACGGAAATACCAGCTTCGGTCTTTTCCAGTGGCACGCAGGTCGCAAGAGCAGACTCATCAGCTACTGCAAAGGAAAGAATCTGAATTACAAAACCGTTGAGGGTCAGCTCAGCTACCTCGAATATGAACTCAAGAAATCCTATAAGAATGTCTACAAGTACCTCAAATCAGTTGACAATTCCGCAAGCGGTGCATACAAGGCAGGCTATTATTTCTGCTACAATTATGAAATTCCGGCAAACAGAGGCGTCAAGTCAGGCAACAGAGGCGCACTTGCCCGCGACACGTACTGGAAGAAGTACAGCAAGTACAACGGTAAGCAGATCTCGGTGAAAGAGAAGGTTTCCACCGGCACCACCACATCCAAGGTCAAATACACCCGTAAGTTAGAGGTCAAGTCAAACTGCATGAACGGTTCTGATGTCAAGTACATGCAGCAGTGCCTCAAGAAGTTGGGCTACAAGATTGACGTTGACGGTTGTTACGGCAACGGCACAGCGAATGTCGTCAAGCAGTTCCAGAAGGCAAACGGTCTTAAAGCCGACGGTAAAATCGGCACAGATACATGGAAGGCAATCGAAAAGAAGGCTAACGCAGCAAGCACTTCCGCTACAAATGCCGCTGCCATCAAGATCACACAGCAGCCGGCATCTGTCACCACACAGGCAGGCAAATCCGTCACATTCACCGTCAAGGCAAGCGGCAAAGGTCTGAGCTACCAGTGGTACACCAAGAAGTCCGGTGCTACAAGCTGGACCAAGTGGCCGGGTCATGATGCAGCTACCGCAAAGGCAACTGCCAATGATTCATGGAACGGCATGCAGGTACGTTGCACCGTCAAGGACAGCAGCGGCAACACTGTCAATTCCAACACAGTGAAGGTCACCATCTGCGATCCCCTCGAGATCACACAGCAGCCCAAGTCTGTGACCATCAGCTGTTCTGATACCGTCAAGTTCGCTGTCAAGGCGACAGGCAAGAACCTGAGCTATCAGTGGTATGTCAAGAAGGCAAATTCCGATACATGGGCAAAGTGGCCGGGTCACGATACGGCATCCACTTCCGCTATCTCCAACACCAGCTGGAACGGTATGCAGGTAAGATGTGTCGTAACAGACGCCAGCGGAAGCTCTGTCACATCCAAGGCAGCCAAGATCACACTTGTCGGAGATCAGGTGGCAGTCGGATAATCACAAATAACATTCTGAGTCGAAGTTTCGGTTATTTCCGTGCTTCGGCTCCTTTTTTGTTATTAATATGCAGTTGGTGAGATTTTCGGAAAGCGTGAATAAATGCTTTTGATTGTAAATGAAAAGTTAAATTATTTTTCCGTATTGATAAAAATGATTCCGATATGCTATAATGATTTCATCACGTTTTCATAAATAAAGTTCGGAGGTTTTATGATGAAATTCAGATTCAGGAGAGTGCTGGCGGCATTGGTATCGTTTTCGATCATTCTTACAATGGCGCCGTTCGGATCGGTTTCCGCAGCAGGCTCACTGTCCAATGAGGTTCAGGTCTACAATTATCTTGTGAGCAAGATGGGACTGAATTCGGCAGCGGCATGCGGATTGCTGGCAAATGTCAAAGCGGAATCCAACTTTGACCCGCTCGGAGACGGTGACGCCGGGACAAGCTTCGGCTTGTTCCAATGGCATGCTGGCCGTAAAAACAATCTTATCAGTTACTGCAACAGCAATGGATTGGATTATAAGAGCATTGAGGGACAGATGAAATATCTGGAATATGAACTCAAACAAAGCTACAGCGGCGTTTACAATTACATAAAGAGTGTGGAAAACACCGCTGACGGCGCGTATGATGCCGGGTATTACTGGTGCTATCATTACGAGATACCCGCGGACAGAGCAATCAAGGCGGACAGAAGAGGCGAGACGGCAAGAAGCGTCTATTGGAAAAAGTACGAGATGTACAAGGGCAAGCCCGTCAAGGAAGAAAACGAGATGAATCCTTCCGACTATAAGGTCGCCTACAGCCGTGCTTTGAAGGTGGAGGATGATTATATCATCGGAGCCGATGTTCTTTATATGCAGCTTTGTCTGTACGCTTTAGGGTACAATATCGAAGCGGATGGCTGCTATGGACCGATGACTTCCGGAGTGGTCAAGCGTTTTCAGAGCGAACACGGACTTGATGCCGACGGCGTCTGCGGCACGCAGACATGGAATGCTATCGTAAACGAACTGAACGGAGGTACGCTGAGGATTACCCGTCAGCCGCAGGCTGTCACCGCCGAGATCGGCGCAAAGGTGACTTTCACTGTCATGGCGGCAGGTTCTTCTCCGACTTATCAGTGGTACCACAAGAAATCCGGCACTTCCGTCTGGACCAAGTGGGACGGAAAAACTTCGGCAGCCATTTCGGCGACGTCCAACGAGAGCTGGAACGGCATGCAGGTCAGATGTACCGTGACCGACAGCAGCGGAAACACGGTGAATTCCAAGGCCGTTACCGTGACGATCAATATATCCCTTGCGATTACCCAGCAGCCGCAGTCAGTGACGGTGGCTCCAGGCGAAACAATGAGCTTTGCCGTTGTGGCCAAGGGCAACGGACTGACTTATCAGTGGTATTACAAAAAGGCGGACGCGTCCGACTGGACCAAGTGGGACGGACATACAACCGCGTTCACCTCGGCGACAGTCAATGAGAGCTGGAACGGCATGCAGGTCAGATGTACAGTGGCTGACAGCAACGGTAAAAAGGTTAATTCGAGTGCCGCTGCGGTGACGGTAGTCAACCAGAACGAAATCATTCAGCAGCTTGAAATCACGCAGCATCCCCAATCGGTCACCGCCAATGCAGGCGACACAGTCAAATTCTCTGTGAGAGCTACCGGCAGCGGACTGAGCTATCAGTGGTATTACAGAAAGGTCGGAGAAAGCTGGACCAAGTGGGAAGGCAAGACAACCGCCGATATTTCCGCGGTGTCCAAAGAGAGCTGGAGCGGCATGCTGGTAAGATGCATGGTGGCTGACAGTACAGGCTATATGGAAAATTCCGACTCCGCGACGGTGACAATCCGTGTGCCGCTGGCCATTACTGAACATCCCCAGTCCGCAACGATCAATGCAGGCGATACGGTGAAGTTTGCGATCAAAGCGAGCGGTGTCGGATTGAGATTCCAGTGGTACTACAAGAAGGCAGGTGCTTCCGACTGGACCAAGTGGACGGGACACACAACCGCGACCACTTCGGCGACAGCCAATGAGAGCTGGAACGGCATGCAGGTCAGATGTACCGTGACCGACAGCAGCGGCGGCATGGTCAATTCCAAGGCGGCTACCGTGACCATTTACATTCCGCTTGATATTACGGAACATCCGCAGTCGGTGACTGCACAGACAGGCGATACGGTGAAGTTTGCGGTCAAAGCAAGCGGCAACGGATTGAGCTACCAGTGGTACTACAGGAAGGCAGGTGCTTCCGAATGGACCAAGTGGACAGGGCACACAACCGCGATCACCTCAGCGACAGCCAATGAAAGCTGGAACGGCATGCAGGTCAGGTGTACCGTCACCGACAGCAGCGGCAGCACGGCAAATTCCAAGACCGCCACTGTGACAATCAATATTCCGCTCGAAATTCAGGAACACCCGAAGTCGGTGACTGCGCAGACAGGCGATACAGTGAAATTCACTGTCAAAGCAAGCGGTATCGGACTGAGCTATCAGTGGTATTACAAAAAGACCGGCGCATCGTCCTGGACCAAGTGGACGGGACACACAACCGCGTCCACAACAGGAACAGCCAATGAGAGCTGGGACGGGATGCAGGTCAGGTGTACTGTCAACGACAGCAAAGGAAGCATAGCCAATTCCAAGGCGGCTACCGTGTCCATAAACGTTCCGATTGTGATCACCCAGCAGCCGCAGTCGGTTACCTCCCAAATAGGCGAAAAGGTAAAATTCACTTTAAAGGCAACCGGCATCGGGCTGAGCTACCAGTGGTATTACAAAAAGACCGGCGCATCGAACTGGACCAAGTGGACAGGGCATACAACCGCATCCACAACGGGAACAGCCAATGAGAGCTGGGACGGCATGCAGGTCAGGTGTACCGTCACCGACAGCAAAGGCGGCACTGCCAATTCGAAGGCGGCGACCGTGACAGTGATGATTCCGCTCAGGATCACGCAGCATCCGCAGGCGGTCACCGCGATGGCAGGCGACACGGTGAATTTCTCAGTGAAAGCCACCGGCAACGGTCTGAGCTATCAGTGGTATTACAAGAAAGCGGGTTATAGCTGGACGAAGTGGCCGGGGCACACAACCGCATCCACCTCAGCGACAGCCAATGAAAGCTGGAACGGCATGCAGGTCAGATGTCTGGTGACGGACCGCAGCGGAAATATGGAAACGTCCCAAGCAGCTGCGATTGCCATCAACATTCCCCTTGCGATCACACAACAGCCTAAGTCAGTGACCGCAAACATCGGCGACACGGTGAAGTTCTCAGTGAAAGCCAGCGGCAGCGGTCTGAGATATCAGTGGTACTACAAGAAGTCGGGTGCATCATCCTGGACAAAGTGGACGGGACACACAACCGCTTCAACCTCCGGAACAGCCAATGAAAGCTGGAACGGGATGCAGGTCAGATGCACCGTCACCGACAGCAGCGGCAGCACCGTCAATTCCAAAGCCGCGACGGTGACCGCCGTCATTCCTCTGAACATAACACAGCATCCGCAGTCGGTGACAGCGAGCATCGGAGGCACGGTGAAGTTTGCCGTAAAGGCAAGCGGCAGCGGACTGAGTTATCAGTGGTATGTCAAGAAAGCCGGCGCGTCATCCTGGACGAAGTGGCCGGGACACTCGACCTCGACCACCTCGGCGACAGCCAATGAGAGCTGGAACGGCATGCAGGTGAGGTGCACCGTTACCGACGCTGCCGGCAGCACGGTCAATTCCAAAGCCGCGACGGTGACGATCAACCTTCCCCTTGCCATCACGCAGCATCCGCAGTCCGTCACGGCTGTAGCGGGCGATACGGTGAAGTTTGCCGTAAAGGCAAGCGGCAACGGACTGAGCTATCAGTGGTATTATAAAAAAGCCGGCGCATCATCCTGGACAAAGTGGACGGGACACTCGACCGCGACTACCTCTTCCACAGCCAATGAGAGCTGGAACGGGATGCAGGTCAGATGCACCGTCACCGACGTCCACGGCAGCACAGCCAATTCCAAAGCCGCGACGGTGACCATCAACGTTCCCTTTGCGATAACGCAGCAGCCTCAGTCGGTTATCACGGAGCTGGGGAAAAAGGTGACGTTCTCGGTCAGGGCGAGCGGCAACGGACTGACTTATCAGTGGTATTACAGAAAAGTCGGCTCGTTGAACTGGGTCAAGTGGGAAGGACATACCACAGCCGTTACCACCGGAACCGCCAACGAGAGCTGGAATGACATGCTGGTCATGTGCATTGTGACAGATAGCAGCGGCAGTAGAATTAATTCCAATTCCGCCGAGGTGACCGTTATTTTAGGGTAGTTCTGTGATTATGAATAATTGACATTTAACCACCAAGATTTATATTATTTTTGTTGACAATACAAAATAATTGTGTTAAAATGACTATGCGGAGTTCTTTGACAATGCAACCATAACGACTTAATTGAAAGGATGTTTACATCATGGGAAAATTCGTAGTAAAGCGCACCAATACAGGCATTAAATTCGATCTCAAAGCGGGCAACGGTGAAGTGATCGCCACATCTGAGGTCTATACCACCGAAGCCGCCTGCATGAAGGGCATCGAGAGCGTTCGCAACAACTGTGTCGGAGAGATCGAAGATCAGACCGTCGAAGAGGTTGTGAAGTTGAAGCACCCCAAGTTTGAAATGTATATCGACAAAGCCGGCGAATACCGTTTCAGACTGAAGGCAAGAAACGGTGAGATCATCGCTGTTTCCGAAGGCTACAAGGCAAAGAGCGGCTGTCTCAACGGCATCGAAAGCGTCAAGAAGAATGCTCCTGATGCCGAGGTGGTCAAGAAGGACTAATTTCTAAGTATTAAAGTAAGAGTGAATAAGCCGTTCCGTGTATCTGATGAAGATCAAACGGAGCGGCTTTTTGTTTTGTATTCACAAAAGCCGCAAAAATCTTTATATATCATTTTTCATCGTCTTTGTCAGGTTATCAGCTCAAAACATTTGACATCCGAGGAAAATAATACTATACTCTATACAGATGCTTTTTAGGGTCAACATTTATTTTGAGCAAAGGAAGGGCAAATCAAATGTCAGAAGAAACAAAAGAATTAGAGTATGCGGAATCAAAAGGCCTGCCTGTATCGGATGAAGAGACGACTCTTCCGGACAACGCGGATGAGCAGAACGTGACTGCGGCACCGGAAGGGGAAGAACCCGCCGACAATACTGCCGCGGAAAAATCCGACGCCGATGACAAAATCGAACAGTATAAAAAGGCGGGAAACCACGCAGTCAGCATTATCAGCCGTGTATTTACCGTGCTGCTGATACTTGGATGCGTCGTTCTGGGCATCATCGGCTATCGCAAGGGCGCATTTTCATCGGTGGATGCGCTGCAGGAATGGATGGACAGCTACGGCATCTGGGCACCGCTGATCTTCATCATTCTTCAGGCAGTGCAGGTCGTCATTCCCATCATTCCGGGAGGCGTGACGCTGCTGGGAGGCGTTATCCTTTTTGGTCCCTGGTGGGGATTTGTGTATAACTATCTCGGCATTATCGCCGGTTCCTTTGCGGTGTTCGGCATTTCGCGCGTATACGGCAAGCCGCTGATGTACAGGCTCTTCAAGCCGGAGTCGATAGAAAAATACGAAAACTGGACCAGCAATCATGGGCGTTTTGCCAAGCTGTTTGCATTTGCGATATTCATTCCCGGTGCGCCTGACGGACTGATCTGCTATCTCGCGGGAACCACACAGATGACGTGGAAGTTATATTCCCTGATCATTCTGATTGCAAAGCCGGCGTCGATTGCCCTGTATAGCGTGCTGTATGGGTTGAGCATTGATTCGCTGTCCAAACTGTTTGAAGCTATGAAAAGGTAATTTTGTTTTTCATTTAGACTGAAGGGTGACGAAAATGTACCGTTTTTTGCTGGTCGAGGACGACAGGAATATCCGTGAGCTGATTGTCAATTATTTTACCAAGAAGGAAAAGGACGTTTTTGAGGTGGAGATTGCCGCCGACGGGCAGACAGGTCTGGAAAAAGCCTATGAAAATCACTATGACCTGCTGCTGCTCGACGTGATGCTCCCCGAGCTGGACGGCTTCGAGATTTGCCGCGAGATACGCAGGGAAAGCGACGTGCCCATCATGTTTATCACAGCGCGTGCCGACGAATCGGATATGCTCAATGCGTATGCCCTCGGATGCGACGATTATGTCGTCAAGCCCTTTCCGCTGCCGGTGCTGTACGAAAAGGTCAATGCTCTGATCAAGCGTTCCAAGGGTCTTGTCCGTTCCAAGATTCACCGGGCAGGCAATCTGTCGCTCAACCCGAACAACGGCATGGTTGTTTCCGACGAAAAGGAGATCAAGCTCACCGCAAGAGAGTATGCCATTCTAAGGGTGCTGCTTGAAAACAAGGGTTGTGTCATCAGCCGTGAACAGCTGCTGGATATGGTCTGGGGTTACAACAACGACACGGATGAACGGGTGCTCGACACACACATGCGGAATCTCAGAAAAGCGCTCGGCGACAACGGCAAGCTGATCAAGACAGTCATCCGTCGCGGCTATAAGATTGAGGATCAGTAAATGGAAAAACGTCTCAAAAAACAGCGGAACAGATTGTTTCTGCGCGTGACGCTGATTCTGTTTGCCGTATGGCTGGCAGTTTCCGCCGCTTATTGTGTGATTCGACTGCACAGTGAGAAAACAGATTTGCAAAACCGTGCGCTGGGGGATCTGTCCAACGCAAAGCGGATCATTTCTGTTTCCGAAGGCGGCGCACCGATGCCAAGCTACATCTATATCAACAACTACAACCTGCTTAATTTCAAGAACCTCATCGAGGGCTATGCCGATGTTCAGCTGATCATCATTGATCCCGAAACAGGCGAGGTGCTTGCCGATACCTCCCACAAAACCGACGTGCTTTTCAGCATGAAGACCGACAAGGGCAATTATCCCGACAGTTCCGGCTATCTGGATTTCAGTACGATCCGCGGCAAGCTGAGCGACGCGCAGTACCGGCGAATTGTCGGGCTTCTCAATGACAGCTCCGCAGACGGCAGGACATATGAATTGGTCTGTACCGAGTTTTTCACTCAGCAAGGAGAGTTCATTCCGCTTGAACTGTCTGTTGTGCTCACCGAAAGCGCGGACAGCTATTTCAGTCGCTGCGAAATAACCGAAACATTTGACCTTGGCGGAAGTGTGCCCGAGGGAGTACCGGTTTACCGCAACTCAGAATACCGGATCAATATCATTCCCAAGACGTTTTTCATGAGCGAAGGGGACGGAGATGACATCATCGGTCAGCTCGACGAAGAGCTGCGCAGAAAAAATGTCGCCACGGTTTCATCGGGCGGTGCGGAATACATCTTTTATTCATCGGAATATTATTTTCTGGACGCACATGTATACAACGATGCGACAGGCGGTTTTGTAAACAGCCAGAAACTCTATCTGCTGCAATATGCGATCCGTGCCAATCTGATTGACAATTGCCTCAGCACTCTTGCATGCGGTGTTGCCGCAATATTCGGATTCTTCCTTTTTATCGGAGTGATTATTTTCCTGATGATATGGAATACCGTCCGGACGCAGATCATTCAGGAACAGAAACGGCTTGATTTCACCAACGCTCTGGCGCACGACATCAAGACGCCTCTCTTTGTCATAAGCGGCTATGCCTACAGCCTGAAGGAAGACATAGACAGCGACGACCGCGACAGCTATCTCGACAAGATTATTCTTCAGATCGAGCAGATCAACGGTCTGGTCCATAAAATGCTCAATCTCAGCAAGCTGGATTCCTTCGCCATGAGCCTGACCCGCACGGAATTTGACCTGTCAGAGCTTGTGTCCGGGATTCTGGAAGACTACAGGAATCTTCCGGAGGGGAGGACCATTTCCTTTTCCCACAGCGGCAGGAGCAGTATCTCCGCCGACAGGGAACTCCTCGGGACCGCCCTGCAAAATCTGATCGAAAACGCCGTGAAGTATTCGCCGGCGGGAAGTGAAATACCGATCGACGTGACCGACAGGACGATCACCATATCCAACCCAAGCGAGCCTGTTTCCAAAGCGGAACTCAAGAAAATCTGGCAGCCCTATTATCGTGTGGATAAGAGCCGCCACAAAAAGGGCAACGGTCTGGGACTGTCCATTGTCAAGTCAATTCTCGATCTGCATTCCGCTAAATACGAAATGAGCATGAAGGATGGAAGTATGGTGTTTCACGCCGAATTCAATTAAACAATCATACAGGCTTTTGCTTCTGTGAAGGGTCGGTGGAAAGCAGTCAAATGACCGGCGTTTGGCAGTAATGGGGCAGGAGCCTGAATTTTTTTAATATTTTTAAAAAAATTCAGATTCTTCAGATGATCTTCAGATGAGGGTGTTATCATTAGTTCATCAAGCAATGACAGCTACCATTAAGAACTTCGGAGGGAATGCAAAATGAACAACATCAAAGAAAACACAGTGGAAGTCACGGAGAAAGCCGTCGACCAAACGACACCCGATTCTAAGGCGGACTCATCGGAAAAGAAAGCCGCAACGCCGGTGAAGAAAAAGAGAAAATGGGTCAGGAGAATATTCGGTACACTGGGAGTCATTCTTCTGCTTGTCATCATTGCCGCGGTAGTGCTGCTGTACGGTCCGGTGACAACCATGATGTCCATTGAACAGATGGACGACGGAATCTACAAGATCAACTACAATCAGAATTACCAGCTTGACAAGGCACTGTCCGCCAATATCACCACAGAGGATGAATTTCTGAAATTTGCGTCTGATACGTTTTTCTTTGGTTATCCGCTGGAAGCAAATCCTGACTATGTGGCTTGCAGCACGTTTTTAACCAAGAACGAGGAGGGGCAATATCTGGCGGGACGCAATTTTGACTACTCCGAAACCGATCTGCTCACGGTATATACCCATCCGAGCAACGGATATGCATCTATAGGCATGGTTCCTCTCGGCTCGCTGTATTTGGGAACGCCGGGCGGCATCGAGACAATGAGCAATATCGGCAAAATCCTGATGCTTGCGTCTCCGTATCTCTGTGTTGACGGAATTAATGAAAAGGGTCTTATGGTCGCAGTCCTTGACCTTGATCCTCCGAAAATCAGACAGGACAGCGGAAAGCCCAAAATCAACACGATGATCGCCGTCCGTATGATTCTCGACCGTGCGGCGACTACCGACGAAGCGGTGGAAATGCTCAGACAGTACGATTTCAACTCCATGTCAAGATATGCCCAGCACCTTTACATTGCCGACGCAAATGGCAAGTCGGTGGTTGTGGAGTGGCAGATGAACAACACATTCGGCGCTAACAACGGGTTTGAAATGCATGTTATCGAGAGTCAGGTCTGCACGAATTTCTGGCTTTGGAACACAGAACCTACAGGCAAGTGCAATCGTTACGACACGATGACGAAGCGTCTTTCGGAAAAGCCGGTCAATTCCTCCGTGGATGCCATGGAAACGCTCAATGCTGCCAGCGTCAGCTGGACAGAGTGGTCCTGCGTGTATCAGCTGTCTGATTTCTCGGTTGACATTGTTCTCGACAACAAACACAGCAAGGTATTCCACATATCACAGGAGGATTTCAAATAAATTCTTATCATTTACCCGGTCTGCAGGCGATTGGTACTCGCGGCAGACCGGTTTTTACTGCATAAATTCAAGTACACATTTGCATAAAATCGAAAAAGATACTTGAAATATTATGTAAAAGATTATATAATATACTCACATCAATATACGGAGGAATACAAAATGGCAAAAACATTCAAACAGTACCGCGATGAATGGATGGGGCAGGGCAAATCTGACAATATAAATTATTGCATGCCGGTTAACATCGGGGTTGTCGCTCAGGCACAAGGGGAGTTTGATGATGCAAAAGTTAAAAATGCCGTCGACTCTATTATGAAGCAGCTTAAAGGATGGTTCGGCGCATTCAAGCCGACGAAAGTAAAAAATTCCGCAACCCGCAACGAGCTTATCGTGATGAGAAATGCAGAGGACAAAAAGGCAAAGATTATTGCCGACTATCTGCAAGAGAAATACGGTGCGACAGTGGTGTTGGCAATGGACGATGATATCAAACGCTACTGCTGGCTGACTATCGCGGCGTGGGATGGTGAGCCTGGCAAGAAAAATCCCGTCTATCAGATCATCAAGGGCATTCTCAGCACAGCGAACACACGACCGGATAATTACAAACTCAGGTTCCCGGGAAACCGCCCTGTTTTTCAGATAGTGCTTCCCGACAGAGCAGGAACGCTGCCCGAGATCAACTATACCGTGCGCGAGATTTATCCGCATATGCTGGAAACCATCAGAAAAACTAACGACAATTCCGGCGAGGATGATCCGTGGTTCAGCAGACGCAGATTTATCGACCAGACCAAGAAAATGAAGAAAAAGGACGGAAAGCGTAAAAACTTCATAGCGAGCGCCAAAAAGCTGAAGAAGTTCAATAAAAAAATTATCAAATTCAGCAAAGGCGTTGACAATGAAACCAAGAACATTTACGATCTGCTTCCTTGGCATCACCATGATCACGTCAGGCTCCCGAAATGTGTTAACATAGCCAACCTTCGTGAAATCTACTATGACATCATCTCGATGCACGCACAGGAAAAGCAGAAGTATCAGAGCCGCATTCTGATGACACTTGCGTTTATCGGTATGTTCTTCTTCGCTCTGTATTCCGATTTGGAAGTTAAAAGATTCGAGTTCCTCGTTGGCTATCTTGTTTTCATAGCCGCGGCATATCTGTTTTACTGGATCAGGATCAAGGTTTCGAGCGCGCACAACCGTTACCTTGAGTTCCGCGCCCTTGCAGAGGGAATGCGCGTGCAGTGCTACTGGTACGCGTCAGGAATCAACGAATCCGTGGGCGACAATTATACTGTCAAATTCCAGAAGGATATGTTCTGGGCAACACAGGCGTTCAACGCATGGTTCATGACGGATTTTCTGATGAAAACAGACCAGACAGGTCAGAAGCAGCTCAATCGCAGAGCAGACAGGAGCTATGTTCCGAACAATGATATAATCAAGGCGGAATGGCTTGGATTGTTGGAAGATAAGGATGAAAAAGGGGAATACCACCGTATTGCTCCCGCCGGCATGCCGGAGGAGGCATTCAAAGGTTCCCCCGAACAGCTTAAATTCTACAATAAGCGTATGACGTCCTTTGACAAGGAAAACAAAAAATCCAAACGCTTTACTATTGCCGTGACTGTGGGTGTGCTTTTGCTTTCCGCAGGGCTTGCCGTTGGTGTGCATATCTTTGATTTTAAAAACGACAACTGGTTTGTGTTTGCCATCAGTCTTCTGAACCTTTTCCTCCTTCTGTTCACTACCAAAAACAGTCTCAACGCTTTTGGCGAGCTTGCATCCAAATACTCCTACTGTAAACTGCTGGCACAAAAGGCAGTTCAGGATTATGAAGCGGATCCCGGCAAGGCGGAACAGATTTTCAGACAATTCGGCATCGAAGCTCTGGAAGAGAACGCCGAGTGGCTGATGATCAAGAACGACCGTGAACCGGCTGTTCCGAACAGCTGATACTTCTCTGTTGCGAAATCAGACAACAAAAATAATATTGCCCGGCGCGTTTCCGATAATCAGAACACGCCGGGCAATTTCTGTTGGTATTGAGATGATTACTTGCTGTCAATCTTGTGCTTGGACATGTATTCCTCAAAGTCCTTCGCCGAAATGGGTTTGGAATAGAAATAGCCCTGAATCAGATCGCATTCGGTGGTTTTGAGAAAATCAACCTGCTCCTGCTGCTCTATTCCTTCGGCAACGACGTTCATGTTGAGCGACTTGGCGAGATCAATGATGTTCTTGACGACGATATTGGCACGGCTTGGGTCAGTGACGTTGCGGAAGAATTCCCCGTCGATTTTCAGCGTGTCAAAGGGAAGATCTTTGAGCAGATTGAGGGAGGAATATCCTGAGCCGAAGTCATCCATGGAAACCGGGAATCCCATGGCACGCAATTGGGTGATCGTGTTGATCAGCACATCCATGTCGTCGAAGCATGCGCTTTCGGTCAGCTCGATGTCGATGTACTTGTGCGGAACGCTGTGTTTGTCAACGATGGCGCATATCTCGCTGGCGAGGTTCGGGTCGCTGAGCTGTACGCGGGAGACATTCACCGAGATCGGCACTGTCTTGTATCCCTTGCGCAGACGGTTGCGCTGGAAAATGCAGAGCTGCTCTAAAATGTAATTGTCAACCGGTCCCACAAAGCCGTTCTTTTCAAACAGCGGAATGAATTTGCCGGGAGAGATAAAGCCCTTTTCCGGACTGATCCAGCGGACAAGCGCTTCTGCACCGCCAAGGGCACCGTCGCTGACACGGTGTTTTGGCTGAATGAAGAGCTTGAATTCGTCCTTTTCAAGAGCGGAGTGCATTATTTTTTCAAGCTCGTGTTCCTCTGTCATACGGGCGCGTATCTTTTCGTCAAAGTAGGTGACGGTGTTGACCTTTGCGTCCTCCGCGGTCTGTTCGGCGATGTTCGCCATGTCCACCGCGTGCGCTATGTCTTTGTCCTCCTCTGTCAGCAGATAGACGCCGACCGACAGGGTAACATTTTCGCTGTTTGGCCCTTCCTTGACCAGATCAAATAATTCGTCCAGCCGCTTGTTGAGCTCTTCGACGGATGAATAATTCCAAAGGACGACAAATATATCCGTGCTGCGACGTGCGGACATCTCGCGTGAAGAGCACATCAGATCAAGCGTTTCGGCTATGTATTGCAGCAGACGGTTGCCGGTCTTTTGTCCGTAATAGTCGTTGTAGATGGTGAAGCGGTTGATGTCTATGCAGAGCGCAGCGTGTTTGCTTTTCCACCAGCTTTTGCTGCGAAGTCTTGCATTGCATACCGCGATGAATTTCTGCCAGTTGGCGCGTCCGGTTATCTCGTCCCTGTAGGCAAGATTTGTCATTTTCCTGGCGCTCTTCCATTGCAGCACCAGCATGATGATCATGGCAAGCAGGAATATCGCTACGATGCCGAAAAGCAGTACACGGCTGAGAATGATGAACGAAACGGTGCTTGACGACAGCTCCACCGAACGAACGTAAAAGAGCGTCCAATCATTCGTGCTTAATTTCTTTTTGATGAAAACAGTGCTGATATTATCCTGGTTGTTCAGCAGGCTGAAAAAGCCGCGGGAATTGGTGAGGTCACCAGCGTAGTAATCGGCAGAGACCGTTGTCACCTTCTGACCGTCTTCACCGTTGTCGGACTGTTCTTCCGTGCGGATTTCTATCTTGCGATAGTCCGGGTCCGAACCGTCCGCCAATCTGCTGCCCTTGATCGCGTCATAAAAACTGCCGCCGGTTGTGCGCAGTGAAGTCATTACCGGTTTGCCGGAGCGGTCGAGGATATACATGCCGGAATGAGGATTGAGTGAATAATCGGTGTAATCCGCGACATTCAGCTCTGCCGGGGCAAATCCGAGCAGCACGGCAATAATGCCGCCGTCGCCTGTGACAGGGGCATAACACACAATGGCTTCTCTGTCATCATCGAGGACACCTGCCTGTAATCTTTCTGAGATACCCGATTCACCCGCAACTGCCTTGTTGAAAAAACCTATGCCGCTTACGGCGTAAGTATTACCCTCGTAATCGTAGGCCTTTCCCTCGGCGTCGGAGAGCAGTATTTTCCCGAAGCCTCCCGATTCGGCTAATTTTTGGAGCTGCTTGCCTTTTTTGCCGAGCAGTTTGCTGAAATCGGTTTCCGTGCCTGACAGTGAAGCGGCAGCGGCTGCTATAAACTCCTCCTTTGTGTCGAAGTCCTTTTGCACCTTGGCGGCAGCCTGCTGCATAGAGATTTTGTTTTCATCAATTTTCTCCTGCGTCATGCTGCTGTCCGCGGAATGAATTACGATAATGCTGAAAATGGAGACAATCACGCAAAGCGCCACGCTTGCGGCAATCATCAGTGGAAGTCTGTTTTTCTGCGGCTTCAAATCTGTCACTCCCGAATTTTTTAGTTTCTATTATCATATCATAAATCGTCGCTGATTTCAATACAAATTATACAAATTATGAATAATACGATTGCCAATACTATGACTATTATTTAAAAACCGCGGCGTAACGAACCGGCGTCATGCGGAATAGTATGGGAGTAGTACCGTATTTTTTGACGGGCATTTGATGAATTGATAGGGGAGTCGGTTATAGTGAGGTACTTGGTATTCATTTTGGTGTTCATGGTTCTGCTCTGGGCTGTCTGGTCTGTGGCGGGATTGTTCCTGCGGTCGGACGGAAAGGGAGAGGGCGTGTTTATCGTGCTGCCGGTTGCGGGACACACCGAGGACATTGAGATCCGTGTGCGCAGCCTGATCTGCGGGAGCAGGTCCCTTCGCGGTGCGGCTATTCTTCTTGCGGATTTCGGAGCCGACGGTGAGACGGCGGAAATCTGCCGCAGACTGTGCGAGGAGTTCGAGAAGGTGGAATGGATTGATGGCAATGATGTTTTTGCAATGATAAATAATTCATTGTTTTTGGAAGATAAATAAAAATTCCCTATTGGCAAATTGCGGAAAGTGTTGTATAATCTAAAGATAAGACTTGAATTGTGACGGGGAGGTGATTGAATGCCCGACAGGGAGAATAGCGGAAAGATGCTCGACGAGATAACCGGCACGGTGGAGGATGTTTCCTTCCGCAACGAACAGAGCGGATTCACGGTGCTGGAGCTGGATGTGGAGGACGATCTTGTTATAGCGGTCGGTGTGCTGCCGCCGATCAATTCAGGCGAAGAAGTGCATATGTACGGGCATTGGACCACCCATCCGAAATTCGGCAGACAGTTTGCCGCCGAGAGCTGCGAGAGCAAAATGCCTTCCGGCGCGTCGGCGATTCTGCGATACCTTTCATCCGGCGCAGTCAAGGGAATCGGTCCCTCCACAGCCACCAAAATCGTGGAAGCCTTCGGCGACCGCACGCTTGAAATAATCGAGAACCAGCCGCAAAGGCTTGCTGAGATACGCGGCATTTCCAAGAGCAAAGCCGAACAGATTTCCGAGGACTTCCGCTCGCATTTCGGACTGCGGGAGGCGATGGCTTTTCTGGGACAGTACCGCATCAATCCCAATCAGGCGCTTGCCGTATGGAAGCGGTTCGGTGTGGGGTGTATCGAACTCATTAAGGACGACCCCTACGTCCTCTGCGCCGACGAGTTGGGTATCGGCTTTGAGCGTGTGGATGCCATCGCCATGAGCATGGAAAAATCCCCGGACAGCGGCAGGCGCATGACCGCGGGTATCAATTACGTCCTGACCCACAATTTAGGCAACGGGCACACCTGTCTGCCTAAGGAAAAGCTGCTGGACGTCGCCGCCTCCTTGCTGGAGATAGACCGTGACCTCATCGCGGAACAATTGGAAGAGGCCCTCGACGACAGCGAATTTATGCAGGATGAGATCAACGGTACGGAGTTTATCTTTCTTCCGTATATCTATGAAGCGGAGCTGTACTGCGCGGGCAGAATCGCTACCATGGCGATGTGTCCTGCGGAACCGATCAGGAATTACGCCCGGCAGATGGACCTGATAGAGGGCATGACGGGCATCGTATACGATGCGCACCAGACCGAGGCCATTGACGCGGCCATGAGCAAGGGCTTGCTCGTGCTGACCGGCGGCCCGGGCACCGGCAAGACGACCACGCTGAATGCGATCATTCAGCTTTTTGAAATATACGGCAACAAGGTTGCCATTGCCGCTCCCACAGGACGGGCTGCCAAGCGCATTACCGAGATTACGGGGCACGAGGCAAAGACCATTCACCGATTGCTCGAAGTGGAATGGGGAGAAAACGACACCCAGTCCTTCGCCCGGAACGACAAGAATCCGCTTGACTGCGACGCACTGATTGTGGACGAGCTTTCCATGACCGATATTCTGCTCTTTCAGAGCCTGCTGAGGGCGGTCAGATTCGGCTGCAGACTTGTGCTTGTGGGAGACAGCGACCAGCTTCCCAGCGTGGGAGCCGGCAATGTGCTGGGAGATCTGATCCGTTCGGGGCGTGTGCCTGTCGTTGCGCTCACAGAGGTATTCCGCCAGGCGCAGAAGAGTGCGATCATCATGAATGCACACCGCGTTGTGAACGGCGAAATGCCGCAGCTCGATCTGCGCGACAACGATTTTTTCTTCCTTCCCGTGCGGGAAAGGGAGAAGATCACCCAACTGATCAGCGATTTATGCTTTACCAGACTCCCGGATGCCTATGGCTTCAATCCGTTAAAAGACATTCAGGTGCTCTGTCCCGGGCGAAAAGGGGAACTTGGCACGGTTGAGCTGAACCGTGTGCTTCAGCAAAGATTCAACCCGCAGCACCAGAAACGCCCCGAGATCAAGCTGAACGGCGTTGTATTTCGTCAGGGCGACAAGATCATGCAGGTCAAAAACAACTACAATGTCGA
>ONID01000208.1 GCA_900317765.1 uncultured Eubacteriales bacterium
TTCACCGCTCCCGCAAAGAACTGCCCCTGCGTTTCCGCTGAATTCGACTCCACCACAGGTGTTCCGATCAGCGCTATCATCTTCGGCGGCCGCCGCGCAAAGACCGCTCCGCTGGTGTATCAGTCAAGAGACTGGAATCACGGCGTATTTGTAGGCTCCACCATGGCTTCCGAGACTACCGCAGCCGCTACCGGCGCAGTCGGCGTTGTCCGCCGCGACCCGATGGCTATGATTCCCTTCTGCGGCTACAATATGGCTGATTACTGGCAGCACTGGATCGACATGGGCGAAAAGCTCGGCGACAAGGCTCCCAAGATCTTCCATGTCAACTGGTTCCGTACTGACGACGAAGGCCACTTCATCTGGCCGGGCTTCGGGGGTATTCTCAATGTCGACAAGGATCTCTGGAAGGCAGAGGTTCCCGGCATAAAGGAATTCTACGCCAAGTTCGGCGACAAGCTCCCCGCAAAGCTCCAGGAGCAGCTTGACACTCTCGAGGCAAAGCTTGCTGAGTAATTTTTCATGTTTTCTTTGAATAATTATCAAAGCTAAGTAATAGAAAATAAGACCTCTTCCCCACGCGGCTCGTATTTAAAGCGGCGGAGGAAGAGGCTTTTGATTACTGATTGTTTTTTCTGCTCTTTTTATTACTATTCGTCTTTGTTCTGTCCGAAGGCTCCGCCGGAATGTCGTAGATCTCGCGGTAGGAATTGCAGTCGTCGCAGCCGCCGGGAGGCGTCGGAATCATACCGGTGCATTCGGTGCCGGAGGCGACGTTCATCGCGTCCATACTTTCGAACTGTCCGTACTGATCGGTCTGAGGAATATTGTTGTTATGCTTGCTTTTTTTGCTCATGTTTTGTAAAAACCCCTTTCTACGTGATTATTGTGTCACGAGAGTGGGGTTTTTATACTGCGTAAAAAAATTATTTCTTGAACTTCTGCCATTCCGCAACGGCCAGCCTGTCGCAGATTTCGTTGTACTTGTGTCCCGCGTGACCCTTGATCCACACGAATGTTACATCGTGAGTTTTGAGCAGCGGAAGCAGCTTTTCCCAAAGGTCGGGATTGAGCGCCGGCTTGCCGTCGCTCTTTTTCCAGCCGCGTTTTTGCCAGCCATACACCCAGCCCTTGGTCACGCTATCCGAAACGTACTTGGAATCGGTTGTCAGCGTCACTTCACAGGGACGTTTGAGCAGCGACAGCGCTTCGATGACGGCGGTCAGCTCCATGCGGTTATTGGTGGTTTCCCGTTCGCCGCCGGAGAGCTGCTTTTCATGCTCGCCGTAAATCAGCACCGCTCCCCAGCCGCCCGGTCCGGGATTGCCCGAACACGCCCCGTCTGTGTAAATTTCTACTTTTGATTTTTCCATATCATTTCTCCTGTAGCCTGTTACGTATCGATTCTTTCCATTTCAACAATAGCCTTGTTTCTGTAGACCAGGTCTTCGCGGACCGTAAATCCCATTCTTTCCCAAAAACGGTTTCCGTCTTGATTCTTTGAGAAAACAACCAGCGCCGCCTTGTTGATTCCCTGTTCTTTTAAGGCGTTGATCGCGGCGGTTAGCAGATCCGTCGCAATACCGCGGTGCCTGTAATCGGGATGAACCGCCGTATGATAAATATAGCCTCTTCTGCCGTCGTTTCCCGCGAGGATCACACCGACGATCTGATTTCCTTCTTCCGCGACAAAACAGGTCGTTGGGTTGCGGTTCAGAAACCGCCCTATCCCCTGTTCTGAATCGTCGAGATTATTTAGTCCCATTCCCGGACAGGACAGCCATAGCTGATGAACCTGCTCAAAATCGGACAGTTTCATGACTCTGATATTCATGACAGAATATTCCTCTCGTAAATAAGATTGCGCGTGACGGATGATCTTTCATATTATACCAGCAGGATGAGACTGACGCAAGATTTTATTATGAAAATAATGTAAAAATTCAGACAGAAAATCTATCTCAATGCTATGCTAAATACTTGAAAAGATTCTTTTATTGTGCTACAATGAATATAATTATATTTTATTTGACAGATACTCCATTTTCTACCAGAAAGGATATGATTATATGAATACTTCTGAGCTGAAGCAGGCGATCATCCAGGCGAAAAAGGACACCGGCACCCTCGTGCTGGCGCATACCTATCAGGACCCCGATATCATTGACATCGCCGACATTTCCGGCGACAGCTTCGCCCTTTCCAAGGCGGCGGCAAAGATGCCGGAAGTCAGGCGCGTGCTGCTCTGCGGCGTGCGCTTCATGGCGGACACGGTGAAGATTCTGTCCCCCGAAAAGGAGGTCATTCTCTCCCACCGTCGCGCCACCTGCCCTATGGCGGAGCAGATCGCACCCGAGCGCGTGAGAGCATTCCGCGAGGAAAATCCAGATGTGTGTGTATGCGCTTACATCAATACCTCCACTGAATTGAAGGCGGAGTGTGACGTCTG
>ONID01000020.1 GCA_900317765.1 uncultured Eubacteriales bacterium
TCTAAGCTCTTGACAACGACTTTGCCGCTTACCGCTTGCTCCATGCTCTTTTGGAGTGCTGACATATTTGTTTCCGAATAGAACGGATCTACAGACACATCAAAAGGAATCCGCTTTTCCCGTGTTACCTTTTTGGCAAAAATCATAATCGCCGTACTCATATTCATGCCTAACTCATTGCATACGCTGTCGAAATTTCTTTTTAATTCTTCGTCCATGCGTACATTAATCAGCGTTTGTGCCATTGCTAACACTTCCTTTCACGCATATTATACCACACTGTAAAGATAATGTCAAGATAATATATTTACAATTTTTGAAATGTTTACTTCAATGATTGTTCATATTGTTTAACACGTCTGTAAAAAGTATCGGGCTTTAAACTAAGCTCTCTTTGCGCCTGTACCGCTGTTATTTCGCCGCTTTTCCATCGGGTATATACCGCCTTGAATAAATCAGCGTCAACTTTAATAGGCTGTCTACCCTTGTATTTGCCTTGCTTTTTGGCTTCTTCTATTCCTTCCCGCTGACGCTGTAACAGGCACGTTCTTTCAAATTCTGCAAGCCCCGCGAAAATAGTAAACATCAACTTGCCCTGCGGAGTTGACGTGTCGATCTGCTCTTTATCGCTGATTAAATCAACGCCCTTTTCCTGTAAACGCTCAACCAATTTGAGCAAATCCGCTGTACTTCTGGCAAGTCTGGAATAACTTTCGATAACAAGAGTG
This sequence comes from uncultured Eubacteriales bacterium, assembly GCA_900317765.1. Taxonomy (GTDB): domain Bacteria; phylum Bacillota; class Clostridia; order Oscillospirales; family Acutalibacteraceae; genus RUG762. Next base: position 729 of record ONID01000020.1, read on the forward strand.
TCGCCGCTCCTGACAAAATCCATCATAGCGTTTAACTGTTCCCGCTCTGTATTCTTGCCGCTTTTCTTTTCGCTAAAGATTTTTTCAACCTCATACTTTTGCATGATAGTTTCCTGCCGCTCTGTGTTTTGTTCCTCAGTGCTGACGCGGATATATCCGACTTTCATTTCATTCAATCCCTTCATCTGGATTGACCATATTATAGCACTTTATCTCATATAAGTCAATACTCATTTTGCGATATATCAAAATTATTTTTATAATTTATGTGCGATAAAATGTTATACGTTTTTGCTACCTCAATAGAGTACACTCTAAATCGATAATTCAGACTTTCATAAATAATTTTGCTGTCTGTAAGATGTGTTGAAATGCGCTAACATTTTCTCCCTCTTGCTTTTTTGTTGAAAAATTGTTGTAAAACTTCCTTCCGAATGTTCCCCTATTACTGAGAATCCCTGATTTGCGCGGCTTTCAGTATTTGAAATTTTTCATTAAATTAACAGTAAATATATAAAAAAAGTTGTTTTTGCCAGGATTATGATGTATAATAAAGGGGATTAACATTTGTCAACCACAAGGCTGTCGAAGACAGGAGCGTTATTGATTTATGATATATGTAACAGGAGATATGCACGGGGCTGTTTCTCGTTTTGAAGAAAAACAGTTCGCCAAGCTTCGCAGCGGAGATACTCTGATCATATGCGGGGACTTCGGTTTTATCTGGAACGGAGACGGTCAGGAGGAAAAAATTCTTCAGTTCATGGGCAGACAGAAGTATAAAATTCTCTTTATCGACGGATGCCATGAAAATTTTGACAAACTCTACAGTTTTCCCGAGGATCAATGGTGCGGAGGCAGAATACATTATATCAACGACAATGTCTTTCACCTCTGCCGCGGACAGGTCTTTGAGATTGACGGACAGTCAATATTCACCATGGGCGGCGGATTCAGTCCCGATGCGGATATTCGCACCAGCCGCGGCATGCGCTGGTGGGAGGAGGAAATGCCGACAGTCCGTGAGATGGAACAGGCTGCCAATGTACTTTACCGACACTCTCTGAGGGTCGATTATATTATCACGCATGAGTGTCCCACGATGGTCAAAAATCTTCTGTCTAACGATCTCAACAACTTCAATTCACTCACAGCTTTTTTCGATGACCTCTGCGACAGGGTAAAATACAAGCACTGGTTTTTCGGCTCCATGCACAAGGACCGCCACATTTCTTCAAAGCATACGGCGGTATTTCTTGAAGTTCTCCCGCTGGCCGTGCCGCAAAGCTCCTTTTCGGAACCGCTCAACAGATATTTCCGCCGCATTAATAAAAATGACGAAGAACGGTATAACTGACATATTCAAGCCCATTCGTCATTATTCAATATTACTCAATGGACTTTGCATTTTTTATTTGGAAAGGTGAAATGGAATGAGAAGAAACAACAGCACGGCAATGATGATCATCATGTGCTTGGTAATCGTGATTACCTTTACTGTCGCTGCCATTATGTTTGCCAAAGGACGAGACAGTATCGACACCGAAGAACAGCCCGGACCTCTTCCGGAAAGCTATGTCGGCAGCTGGGCGCTTCCGGGAGACAGTCATGTGCTTCAGTCTCCAAGGAATGCCGATATGACGGAAGATGATGCGTTGGCCGATGAAAACGACTTCGGAGTGACAATGACATACGGCGTGTACAGCACACACCGCGTGGGCAGCATAAGCAATCCTGTATATAAGATGGAGAGAAACTGCGGCACAGCTGCCATGGACCAGCAGGATATGCAAAGCGACGGCATTATGGACGAATTCAGCGATACTGCCTCTATCACAAAAATCGAGGTTTTCAGTGAGGACGGCAACGCTCTTATCGACACGGTTTTTATGATTGACGACGAATATCTTGTTTATTTCGGCACAGGCAACTACGTATTCTGCGCAGTCAAGCTCGACGCGGTAGGATAAAAGCGCCTGCGTTCGTCCGCCAAAATAAATGCTGTAACCTTAAAACTGTAAAATGAATCATCAACGTGCGCCTGTGGCGCTGCAATGTATTAAATATTTATTTTGAGGAGAAGATACAATGGCTGTAAAAGACATCATACTGGGACTTTCCAATGCGAACGGTCCCTCCGGTGCGGAAGGCTCCGCAGCACGGCTGGCAATGGAGCTGCTCTCGGATTTCACTCCCGTCGTACGCGATTCACTGGGAAACGTGATGGCGGAGCTTGGGGATCCCAATTCATCCAACCATATTCTGATTGACGCTCACATCGATGAAATAGGTCTGGTCGTTACCGACATAGATGATAACGGCTTCCTGCATATCTCCAGCTGCGGCGGAGTAGACCGCAGGGTCATGCTGGGCAGCGAAGTCTGCGTCATGAGCAAGAACAAAATAAGCGGCGTGATCTGTTGCCGTCCGCCTCATCTCACCAGGGATGAAGACGTTTCAAAGGTTCCCGGTTTCAAAGACATGGCGGTTGATATAGGTTATTCCGCCGAAAAGGCACGTGAATTAGTGCCGATCGGCACCCGCATTGCATTCAGAAACAGACCTGCTTCTCTGCTGGGAAGCAAAATCTCCGGCAAGGCTTTTGACAACCGCGCCGGTGCTGCCGTCATCATCCGTACAGTAGAACTGCTGGAACCTAAGTGCGCAAGGCTTGACTGCCGTGTGACTGCGCTTCTTTCCACACGTGAGGAGGTCGGACACCTCGCTGCGGGATGTGCTGCCTTCACGGTCGCTCCGACACAGGCAATCGTAGTGGACACCGGTTTCGGCAAATATCCCGGCTGTCCCGACGAAACATGCGGCAACCTCGGTGAAGGCCCGATGATCGGATTCTCTCCGGTACTCAGCCGAGCAATCACAAAAAAACTGACGTCGGTGGCCGATGAGCAGGGCATCAAATGGCAGTACGACGTATGCGGCGGAAGAACCGGCACCAACGCCGACGATATCGCGGTTACGGCAGGAGGAATTCCCTGCGGTCTTCTCTCGGTTGCCATCAGAAATATGCACACTCCCGTCGAGACATTGGACTGCAACGACGTGGAAAACACCGCACAGCTGCTTGCCGCCTACATCAGAAGCGGCGGAATCTGTCAGTGATTCAAAGAAGGGAGATCAAATATTATTATGCTGCGTGATACACTTGCAAAGCTTTCGGAACTTCACGGCGTTTCCGGCGTGGAGGACGAAGTCAGAGATTATATTATCAAGGAAATAAAGCCCTATTGCGACGAAGTTACTGTTAACAGCACCGGTTCTGTGATTGCTTTCAAAAAAGGAAAAAACACACCTGAGAACAAACTGATGATCTGTGCGCATATGGATGAAGTCGGACTGATTATCACCAATATTGACGGAAACGGTCTTCTGAAATTCGCCACAGTAGGCAGCATCGACGCTCGTGTGCTTTGCGGCACGCCGGTTCTTGTGGGGGATGACAAGCTGCCGGGCGTTATCGGAGCAAAGCCTATTCATCTCCTTGAAAATGATGAAAAATCAAAAGTCCCCGAGGTCAAGGAAATGTACATTGACATCGGGGCAACCAATCAACAGGAAGCGCTGATGAGCGTCTGTCCGGGAGATTATGCCGTTTTCGACACCAACTTCGGTGAATTCGGCGACGGACTGCTCAAAGGCAAGGCACTTGACGACCGTGCCGGCTGCGCTGTTCTGATGGAAATCATCAAGCGTGAACTCGATTGCGACCTGTATTTCGTATTCTCTTCAATGGAGGAAGTCGGTCTCAGAGGCGCAAAGTGCGCTGCATTCAGCGTGGCTCCCGATATGGCCATCGTTGTGGAATCCACTACAGCAGCCGACATTCCCGGAGTGGACGAATGCAGCAAGATCTGCAGAATCGGCGGAGGCGCCGTCATTTCATTCATGGACAGAACCACCATCTACGACAGAGGTCTTTTCAAGATGGAGCAGCGAATTGCCAATGAACGCGGTATCAATTGGCAGTTCAAGAAGGGCGTCACCGGAGGAAACGATTCCGGCACCATACACAACAGCCGTTCCGGCGTCAGAACCGCTGCTATTTCTCTGCCCTGCAGATACCTCCATTCTCCCTGCGGAGTGATTTCCGAGAGCGATCTGAATGCCGTGTGTGAGCTTGTGTATTCGCTCGCTCAGAAAGCCGCTATGAGCAAGTAATTCATACAATGAAGGACTTACAGCTTCCATACATCCCGCGTCTGCTGCTCTTTGATCTCGACGGTACGCTTCTCGACAGCAACAAATGCATTTCCGCTCGCAACAAAGAGGCCATCGATCAGTGCCGCCAACGAGGGATCATGATAGGCATTGCGACTGCCCGGAGCGAATCTACATGCGCACGCTTTCTGCATTCGGTACAACCGGATCTTCTGATCTCCAGCAGCGGTTCACTTGTCAGACTCCACGGAATCATCATTTATCAGTGCGGTTTTTCGGCTGAAGAAACTTCCATTCTTGTTGGCGCAGGCGTCGCGGAACATCGCGGCATCACTGTGGATTGCGAGGACGTCACATATTCTAACCGAGACCTTTCATTTTTCAATGAACAGGGAATGGAATACACGGATTACAATCATTTCTCCCGCAGTTCCCTCAAGATATGCATTGAGGGCAGCGACACTCCATTCGCCGAGAAAACCGCGTCATTGGTGTCTGATTGCTGCTGGCTGACATTCTCTGACTGTGACTGGTTCAAATTTTCAAAATGCAATGTTTCCAAAGGCAATGCGCTTCACCATGTAGCGGACAAGACCGGTATCAAGACGGAGGAAATGATGTCATTCGGCGACGATTATGTGGATATCGAGATGCTCGAACTGTGCGGGACCGGAATCGCAATGTCTAACGCCGCCGAAAAAGTAAAAGCACATGCAGATGCCGTTATCGGCGACAATAACAGCGACGCTATCGCCGATTTTTTGTACAGCAATATAATTCGAAATCAATAGAAAGAGGGGATTTCTTTGATTAAAATGATAGATAAGGACAGCTTTGAAACGGCGAAGGAATACTGTCAGGGCGATCCGTTCGGCTGCCGGATCTTAGCCGCGATGCTTGCATACGGCACGGATAAGCCCTTCGCTCTCTTCTGGACACAGCATGAGGGCGATACTGCCGACGGTGCCATTACCGCAGTCATTTCAAGACTTGACACAGCCATGACGGTTTGCGCTAAGGGAAAATACGACGAGGAAGAGCTTGACTGCTTCATTCAGGCGAATATGGGCTATATGGGAGCGCTTCGTCCCGCACGCGAGGGTGAAACATCCAACGGGCTTGTCATGCGGCTGGCAAAAAGAAAAAACGTCGTCTCATCGTCCGACGCTGAAATCAATCCGGAGATATCCGACGTTTACGCCGTTATGGAGGAATGCGCAGGCACAGGCTTTGAGGTACCGCGCTTTGACGACTTCTACAGCGACATGATCTACCGCAAAAAGGCCAAGACCGTACTCTCCGCCATATTCCGCGTTGAAGGGATGCCTGTGGCTTGCGGAGCTGTTCATCTCTCGCCCGGCACAGCCTTGCTCACCATATGCGCCTGCGTCCCTGACAAGCGCGGCAATGGTTACGCCGGCAAGGTGGTCAACGCTTTGCTCGACAGGTGCGCCGACAGGGACATCTATCTCATGTGTATGCCTTCTATGCACGATTTCTACGCCAAATTCGGTTTTCTGACAACAGGCGGATTTGTATATTGATATAAATAAACATCCTCTGCTGGAAAGCTCTTCCAAACAGAGGATGTTTATTTATAAAGGAGAAACAAAAAAGCCAACCGTCCTATTGGACAGATTGGCTTGATGTCAGCGTCTACCTATTTTCCCGGATCGTCACCAATCAAGTATCGTCGGCACAAGTGAGCTTAACTTCCGTGTTCGGAATGGGAACGGGTGGACCCTCACCGTCATCAACACTGACTATTTTCTTTTCGTCGTCCGTCTCTCCGTGACGACTTCAATATATTACCACACAGTTCTTGAAATGTCAAGAGTTTTTTTAAAATTTTTTTATTTTTTTTTGAGTTGACCTTTTTCCTTCTGAAAACCGCAGAATCAGGAGCGCATTGATTGATTGTTCAATCGAAATATTGACATTTTTTTAACAATCAATTTCTGGTTTTTGTTTCATATTCATCATAATGATTACAAACGAAGCAAAGCTATTGACTCTCCAAAAAGATAAATATATAATATATGTATAAAAAGTTATACTAATATTTTATATGTTTACCAAAGGAGCAGGAGGGTCATTCAAATGAAAAAATATTTTTCAAATCTGATTACCATTATTATCTCTTGTACGCTCATTGCATGCACTGTATTTTTTACAGCTTTCAATGGGTTTGAGAATAAGGTCGTCCCGATTGAGGAGGAAATATCCGCAAAGATCTCTGCGGGCAATACGACACACGGCATCAGCATGAATTTGCTCAATACAAAAGACATCCTGAAAAAGAAAAAGGCTGAAGGCAACGGTACGGTGACTTCTTCCGCCGCATCTCGTACCGTCACCTCCGCTTCTGCTCCTACCACTTCCGGAAAGAAAACCGTTACCACCATAAAAAACACCTCCGTCACCACCACAACGACGAAAGTCCCTGCGGAAAATGTTACCAAAAGTAAAGTGCCGGAAGATGAATCAAAAAATGTCGAATATATAAAGGATCCTGATTATAAATCCAAATATTACATTGTAGTATACACCGGCAGTCAGTCCGTCGTCGTTTACGGCAAGGACAAAACAGGCGCTTACAATGTCAAGGTCAAGACATTCACCGTATCGACCGGAAAAAGTTCCACTCCCACTCGCAAGGGTGTTTATAAAATCAGGGCAAAATACAGATGGCGCATGCTCATGGGTCCCTGCTGGGGACAGTGGTGCAGCAGCATAAGCTCCAGCTATCTCTTCCACTCGGTTCCCTATGACAAGAAATCACCCAATACATTATACAACGCATCCTACAACAACTTAGGCAAAGCCGTTTCGCACGGTTGTATCAGAATGTGCGTCAGAGACGTCAAATGGATCTATGACAACTGCCCCATTGGCACGCAGGTTCACGTAGTATGGGCATCAGGACCCAAGGGCGAAGGCGTACCCAAACGCAAGAGCGGATCATTATACAGCGGCTGGGATCCCTCGGACAAATGGTCGGATGGCAATCCTTATTTTAAAGATGCATTATCCTCTTCGACCTCCACAAAAACAACTACGACAACCACTTCGACCACTACAACAGCCACTTCCAAAACAACTACCTCTACAACCAAAAATACTACTTCTACTACTGCTCCGTCTGTTACGTCCTCACAGATTCCGGATGAAAGCAGCAATGAGTCCGATGAAGTGCCTGTCGGATAATATTACAATTTGTCCTGCTATTTTCTAAAGAAATAAAAAAGAAATAAAAATATACATATTCATCCAAAAAAATTATATAATTAGAAAAAAATTTAATATTTTTCTCTTTACAAAATCAAATTTATGCCTTATAATAGAGATTGATTGAATGGGGTATTATCCTGTGTGATTTAGCTTGATAGTAAAGGAGGGACTGTAATGGACAAGTCTGTTGCACAGAAATTGATGATCGTTATTTCAATGCTCACAGCCATGTTTGCCACGGTTTTCGTGTGCGGCAGTATTGTCAGCAGCAGTGTTTCGACTGACAGCTATATTCAGCCCGTTCCTAAGATTCACGCTGCAGTGTCTTTCAGCGATACTTCTATTGATGAAACGCCTACTAACAACGTCGTTTCTCACAGCGATGCAGATCTTCCGTCAGAAGAATCCGCCCCCCAATCCACTACCACCACAACCAAAGCGCTTACTAATATAGAAAACGGCGTAACGGTGGTTGAGTTCATGGATGACGAGGACGAAGATTACACCTCCGAAACAATCCATGTGGAGGAAGAGGACATAGATAATCAGTTTCTTTACATGACCACAGTAACTACCAAGCTGCCTGATGCGACGGTTCGGGAGGCTCTGACAACTACGACTGTCAAACGCACCACTACCACCACTACCCGCAGGACCACCAAACCAACGATGGCAGTGACTTCCGCAAAGCCCTTTGCGCCCAAGTCAGTTACCACGACAAGGATAACAACTACTAAGCAGAAAACCACGACATCCACCACCGTCAAAAAGGCTGCAACCACCAGCAAGCAGCCTCAGACTTCTGCACCTGTAACGACAACAACGATTACGACTACCACCACAACAGCTTCAACAACAACGACTGCTGCTGCAACCACTACTGCTGTCTCTACTATCAAAACAACGACCGCAGCACCCACCACAACCACTACTACAGCAGCACCCACCACCACAACCACAAAGGCTCCTCAGATAGGCGGCGCTGCATCTATCAACAAGCGTACAACCACAGAGCCGAATAATGATGGTGGACAGCCGTAATCATTCTTAATTGAATTGCAATTTCAAAAGAACCGCATATGATCAGCAGTGATCAACATGCGGTTCTTTTTTGTTATATTTTTTATGCATTTATCTGTGCCGGATTATTCTTGATTAAAGATGACAACATCGCATTCAGATTGTATTTCTGGCAAAGATCCTTTATTTTGTTCTTCTGTGACATCTCGACATACTTTTCGGCAATCAGCGAACATAAATCGGCATCGTCAGCCCGTGTCACTATCACCAGACTGCACTCCGCAATAGGAGTATCGACATATTTGAAACCGATGTCTTTCTCCTTGAAATGATCGGCAGCATATATCGCCTGAGGTTCATCTACAGCAGCACACTGCACGTCACCCGACGCCAGTTTCTGCAATACCTGCTGCATATTGCTGCAAATGATTATTTTCTTGAGACTCTTCTCCATGACCGAGGCATTATGAAGCTCTGTCTGAGCATCAGATCCGCTCACGACAGCCAGTTTCTTGCCCTTCACATCGGCGAGTCGCTCTATCTTGCTGTCTGATGTTGTCATGATCACCTGACGGTAAAACAGACCGGTCTCAATGGTTCTCACTGACGATACAAGCTCTTTCGACGGAGGACTGCAATTCCACAGACAGTCGACGCTGCCATGCATCAGTTTGTCATAAGCCTCTGCTGAATGTACTCTGGTAAAAACGACTTCCGTCCCCAGTGAATCCGCAATATTCCCAGACGGTTCCCCGGTGATTCCCTCCATTTGATGTTTGTCCTTGCCTTCTATCACAAAGGGAGCGTCATCGGCTTCGGAACAGGAGCAATATCCCACACGAAGCCCACCGTTATCATTGAGCCGGCTTATGGTGCTGTCTGAGCTGCAGGCTGTACCGACAGATAATGACATTGTGACAGCCATCACCAGCACCGCAGCCTTTTTGAATAATTTCATACGACTCGCTCCTATCCGAATAAATATATATGATTTGATTTCAGATAATATAGTTGTTGGAATAGCTCTCGTTTTGTTTGTCAATAATATCCTGAAGCGTGATGCTGTCAAGATATTCGTTTATCACCTTATTCAGACCTTCCCAGATGAAGAGGGTAGGACACTCATCCGATCGTTCGCAGGTATTCGGGTGCTGTACAAGACAGGCAACAGGAGCCAGACTGCCCTCTGTAAGACGGAGTATCATTCCTACTGTGTAGTTCTCCGGCGGCTGTGCCAGCCTGTAACCTCCCTGAAATCCCCTGTTTGTCTGAAGGAGATCGGGAGTATTCAGCATCGGAATGATCTGCTCAAGATATTTTTTAGATATTCCCTGACGTTCTGCAATATCTTTGAGTGCTATAAAACCTTCTCCGCGGTGCTCCGCAAGATCAAGCATAAGTCTGAGAGAATATCTGCCCTTGGTGGATATTTTCATTTTTTCTTCAATCCTCGCAAATAGACATTTTTTCTATAATACTACATAATAGATAAGTTTTCAAGGGAAACGCTGATTAAGTCGATTCCCGCACTGCTCAGTAACGTCTTTTCGCGGTGCGGAATCGACGGCTGCGCCTGTAATCAGCGTATCCCAAGTTTTTATTGAAGATACTAAACAAATGAACTGCACGAGAAATAATATAGGTATCTCCTGCAGTCCATAATATTCAGATATCGATAAACAGACCTTTTGCTTTGAATTTCTTTTCTTTGCGGTAAATCTTTTTCAGCCTGAGCTTGATTTTGCCCACAATGATATACAGAAGCACAAGTGAAGCAAACAGCACACAAAGCCATATCAGGTCCATTGTGCTGTCACCTCTGAGCTGGCTGTAGATCTCATCCGCAAGTTTGGTTCCGCTGGATGTTTTAAGCGAATATGTGAGGTTGTTCATCTTCTCAAAAATGGCAAGAAGATTAGCTATTACGCCTAAGCAAAGTCCTACAAAAATAACACTCAATACAGCACTGATTGTCTTTGCCTGCTCGGAATCATGAATATCATACGCCAGCTTGGTAAGCGGTCGCATTTCCGACTCAGGCGGACGGAGCATGGCAAATTCTGCACGGCTGTCCATTACGGGAGGAAGCTCTTCGTCCTCAACACCCGTGATCGAATCACCTGCAAGTCTCTGACCGCAGCTGCCGCAAAAAAGATCGTCATCCGCATTCTGAGCGCCGCAATGTGAACAATACATGTTAGATTACCTCACTTTCATAATGATCTGACTGTCTGACATCATTCTCAGTCTTTTGAGGAAAACTTCCTGCCAATGCGCTTGAAGAGAATCACCAGACCGATCAAAGCGATAATGACAAGCAGACCGGCAATAACGAGCATTCCGTAATTGGCAATAAGCTCATCGTACTGGACGCCCCTGTTAAGCTCACTCGGAAGGTGTTTGGTTTCCTCAGCGGTGGATGTAAACCAGGAATAAATGCTATTGAAGGTACCGCCTATGTACATATACACCAGACCACCGACAGACAGGACAAGTAATACAACCGGAAGAATCAGTTTGTCGGGCTTTGCCTTCTTTTTCTTTTCAGGTGCAGCTTCCGCTGCGGGCTTAGGCTCGGCATTTGCCACAGACTCTGTCTTTTTTTCTTCGGCGATCATAATGGTCTCAACGGCTTTGCCGCACTTCGGACATTCGGAAGCCCCGGTCGGAATCTCGGTACCGCATGCTTTGCAAAACATAAAACTTCTTCCTTTCAATAAATAATTGATTATTTTGTACGGTTATCGACAACAGATAAACCGTATTTTACGCAATTGACACGCCTGTTATTCAGAAATAATCTTGTGGTCGACACAGTAAATCTTTATATTTTTAAGATCTGTATCGGATTTCGACGAGATAAGCATATCGTACAGCGTATCCGCATACTTGCGGTATCTGTTCGCCTTGCCGACGTAGAGATAATTGAGCAGACCGCTGTTGTTGGAATACCACTCATAACGCTTTGCTTCATATTCTGTGTACCACACATAATAGCAGCAGTCACAGTAGAGCTTTTCCTCTTCAGAGTATTCCTCTCCGAGTATCTCTTTGAACTTATTGGTATACTCCTCCAAAAAGCTGTAATCCTCAGCCTTGCCGGATTTGGAAAGAAGATCGTCGATGACCTCGTCAAAATTCGGATTGCGCACGTCATTGACAAGCGCAAGCATCTGCTGAGATTTAGTGTCGTCAACCTCTTCTATCTGAGCCTTGGTGTCAAATTTGCTCACAACCAGTGCCGCTGTCGCTACGCCTAAGATAATGATAGCAACCGCCACAACAAATCCCAGCGCTCCCTTTGCAAACGTCTTGAGACCTCTTGAAGGATCTTTTTTCGGTGCGGGACCGATCACAATCGTGGGTGCTGTAGGGCGCGTATCAACCAATGCCTCTGTTTCGCTTTCGGTACTCTTGTAGCCGTTGCCGGAAGCTCCACGACTGTTGGACGCACTTCCCGTACCTGTTGTGGTGTTTCCGTTGTCCGATGATGCTTTCGACTCTTCGGTATTGACCGCGGCGCCGCATTTGGTACAGAAAGCCAACCCTTCGCGCAGTTCCTTACCGCATTTTGAACAAAAAGCCATGCAGATTCCTCCGTACAGTAAGGCAGCTGAATAGACTGCCGCAAAAATTTGATTCAATCAATTGACAAGTATATTATGACATAAATAATCAAAAAGGTCAACAGTTTAATTGTATTATTATGCATTTATGTCAGTTTTTTCTGTCAGAATACGTTATCTCGACATTCCGATTCTGCATCGACGACCCGTTTTTCTTTGAGCGGACAGTATTATCGGAGGAACCGCGTATGATTCCGATGACTTTCTTTATCTGATCGCCTGTGCGGCTGAACAAGGTCTGCCCGGAACGATCCATCACTCCCTGGTTATCGGCATCATCGTCATAATTCTCATGCCGGTCGGGAGATACCGGTGCCGGACTGTATCCTTCATCGTCATCACTGTCAGGGAATATCACGGGAAGCGGTGCATCATCCTCGTCATTGCCATAGAATGATTCCGACGGATCGGTGTCCATGTCATTTCTGTCGGGAAAAACCATCGGCGGCTCATAACCGCTTTCCTCTTCCATAGGTTCCTGTGAACCGGATATATTGTCAAACATTGCTTGGTCGGCAAATTTTTCTTCCGCATCCTGTTCCATCGGCAGCCCGTCTTCCTCTGTATAAAATACATTCTGCGGCTGCAGAGAGGGCTGCTGCATGGCATCATAATCCGGCAAAGGAACAAACGCACTGTCGTTCAGATCGCCGGAGGGTGCGGTTTCGTCTTCATCAAAGAAGTTGACCGGAGGCACATAGGTTTCACCCGGACGGTTAAGCTCCCGGTCAAAGAGATCGTCTTCCGGAATATTTTGTCCGCCTTCAGTGAATGTGAGCGTCGGCTTGAAGATATCTTTATCCTCGTCTTCCTCTTCATCCGCCTTTTTTTCCTGCTTCTTGGTGACACTCAGGCTGATGTCGCCCGGCATATGATAGCTTCCGCTGTAACCGTAATATCCTTCATAGCCGAAATCGGTCTTGCCGTTCTCGGTTTCCGGCTTCTGTTCGGGTTCCCGTTTCTGCTCGGGTTCAGTCTCCACTTTGATTTCCGGTTCGGAGGGCTGAACGGCATATTTTTTACAGGCCTCGTCAAGCGACTTTTCCAGGGAATCCATGAGGTTGTGAAATTCTTCGTTGGAAGCGTGCATGATATAATCGGTTGAATACGGGCTGCTTTCGGGTTGGGAATTTGGCAGCCGGTAACCGCCTTTTTTGAGTATTTTCTCGCTCTCGGGGCTGATAAGAGGCTCTTCATTTACGGGAGACTTGGTTTCCGGTGCCGGAACCTTCGGCTCGGCATAGGAAGTGGACGGCTTTGAAGTGAGCTGATCGTCAATGAAATCGGCGCTCTTTTGTGCCATCGTCGAGATCTGGCTCTTCATATCATGAATAAGAGCATCCGAACCCGCAGAGCGTGTGGCATATTTTGTCTCATAAGCTGCCGCGGCTGCTTTCCGGTCGGCTTCAAACTGATCGTTGACCACCTTGCGAACTGCTACATAGCCTTTTTTGGCATTGGCTCTGATGCGTGCGGCGTCGGTTTTCTTTTCGCTCCTGACAACGCTGACAGTTACTTTCTTTTTCTTCCAGTTCTTCGGGGAACATCTGAGCACAACATCGACGTGCTTATTTACGCTCTTATGCATAATATGAGTACGTGTCATATCATAGCTTCTCGGAATATGTCTCATCATATGGACATGTTCCAATCCGCTTAACTGGTACCTTCTCATAATTATCCCCCTCCTTCATTTCTTTTTCCTTAGAATGATCCTATATACATTCTATTATAAAACTTTTCATCCGAAATGTAAATAAAAGATTAATAAAAAATTTTGATTTTTCAACGTCATTTTTTATAAAGTTTAATTACAATTTTTATCCATTTGACATAAATAAGATGTCAATTCTTTCTGAACTGATTAAAATCAGGGGTATTTGTGATTATTCCCTTCGGAGTAATCTCTATCAAACCGTAGGACGGCTTGCTGCCATCACGCGGATAAGCAATCGAACCTGGATTCAGTACATATATTCCGTCGTGATAATAATTGTACGGCACATGGGTATGCCCGAACAGTGCGATCTTCGCCCCTATTTTGCGGGAATATCCTACCAGTGCATTCACCCCGTACTTGACACCGTGTGCGTGACCGTGTGTGAGAAGAATGCCTGTGTCCTGCAATATTACCAATCGCTCCGCCGGCATGTCGCTGCTGAAATCGCAGTTTCCCTTGACACAATAGAACTGCTTTTCCGGGAAAATCTTATCCATTCCCTTTATATCAAAAAGCACATCTCCCAGAAAAAGCACAGCTTCCGTGTCCGGGTGCTGTTCTATACATTTCTGCACAAGATCGCGCCGACCGTGGCTGTCGGACATAACCAGTATCTTCATATTTGATAAACTCCTTTCCGGGTAATGTAACAATTCTCTTCATCTATGAATAATATGCATAAAGAAACATATATTTTACAAAGGACAGTGACGTTTTATGCAAAATAAGAGTGACAAACTGAACAGACTGCTTGAAGAAACCTGTGCAGGCAACGAAGCCTCCGAAAAAATCCGCAGAGCTGCCCGGGAAAATCCTGCCGTCGCGCAGGCTCTCAGCAGACTGACGGAAAGTGATATTGCCGGAATAAGCGCCATATTGAACGACAAACAGGCACTCAAGCACATCATGTCCACGCCAAAGGCGCAGGCACTGCTCAAAAAATTCAAAGGCTGAGGAGGAAACCGCATATGGAAAACCTGAACGATCTGCTCGGATCGGTGCTGAACGATCCTGCTTCAATGGAAAAACTCCGTGAAACAGCCCGTCAGCTCGGTCTGGATACTTCCGAAGGCAGTTCAGCCAGCGAAGAACACGGCGCAATCTCTCAAAGATCGTCAGAAGGCTTTTCCGGACTGATGCCTGCGATCAATAAACTGGCGCCGCTGCTCGGAAAGCTGAATGAAGAAGACGATATGACCCGGCTCATCCATGCGCTGAAGCCTTATCTGAGCGGTGCAAGACTGAAAAGAGCCGAAGAAGCGGACAGAATCGTGTCCATCATGAGGGTAATTCCTCTTCTCAGACAATCCCGTCAGGAAGAACAGCAGATGTGAGGTGATGATATGCAGCAATTTGAAAGCTTTGCGCAAATGCAGCGAGATGCAGCCATGCGAGTCATGGAAATGCAGCGAAGGGCGCAGACTGCCGTGCGGAATACGGAACCGATGAACGGGCAGATCGCCGAAGACTGTCCTCTTTGCGAACCCGAAACGGAGCAGAATATCTCTCCAAAGGAGCAACACGAGAACATTAAACCCGAAATCTCGCAGGAAGAAACCGAAAGAGCGCTCATCACCGCCATATTGCTCCTTCTGATGAGAGAAAACGCAGACGAACGTCTGATTTTCGCTTTGCTTTATATTCTGCTTTGATACTTAATATCTCCATATATGACGGCGAAGCAGCAGCATCCGAATCAACGTGCAGGTAACCGTCAGCACAAAACCAAAAACCAGCGACAGAACAAGAGCCGTTCTCACGTCGTGGACCGGGAGATACCGGCTTACCTCAAAATATCTGTTGCACACCACATAGACGCCCATCAGCAAGGCTGAAATATACAGTCCCAAGGGAAGAAACTTCATAAATGTGCCGCCTGTCGTTATCATGTTTTTATACCTGACCGACGACTTGCGGCGTTTTTTACGGTACCATCGAGGCATCGCCTTTCCTTTGAACGCCTGAAGAGCGACCTCCGCAAATTTAAGCAGTTCATTAGCTGTGTCAAATGTCTGGCTTTCGCCTGACATGCCTTCAAATACGTCAATATTTATCTCTGCGCTTTCGTCATCATAGGCGCCTCCAAGCTCGGCGTATTTTGTGTTCCGATCAGAGACATAGGCGCAGTCTTCCGCAGTCGTACTCTCAAAAGGCATGCCTGATGCAAAGAACTCCGCGTTTTTTCGTTTTCCACGACGTTCAAGTTTTTTGACCGCCGCCGAAAGTGAAAAATAATATGTCAGCACACCGTTTACCGTGCGCTTATTGATATTGGATGTCAGAACGCTGATATACTCGCCTTTCTTTCCCCTCCGTCTGCGGTAATGGGGATAATCGCCTGTAAAGCCGTTTTGCATCAGCACAGGCTCTATGATGGAACGCATTTTTTCCTCGGCGTCGGAGTAGGTGCCGTATATTCTGCTTTTTCCGTCAAATGCAGAGGTACATTCGAGCATCCTCTTGATGATTCTGTCGTAGAATTCCCGGACAGAGTCATCGCGTTCTTTAGCGCGAAGCTGTCCCGCAAATTTCCACAGTTCGGAAGCGACAGCTTCTACGTCATCATCGCCCCAAGCGTCCACCGACTCTTTGAGAATTTCGTAAAGATCCTGTTGACCTGTCTCTTCAAAGAGTTTCTCGTAAAGACCGAATCTGTAACGGTTACCCAACAGTTCCAGCACCTTGTTGGGAATGGCTATTTCAGAAGGGGAATGACCTCCGTCGGTCAGCATATCCACATCAGCCATCTGATATGTCACGCGCAGTATTTTGGCCAGCGGAAGAAGTTCCTGTTCTTTTTCCGACATGGAAATGCTGCCAAGGGACTGTTCCTTATTGACAGCCTCGCTGCACCAGTCCTCAATAAAGCCGTGACCGCATTTGCCGAAATCACGAAGGCACTTTCCGTAATCAAACAGCGACAGACGAAGCACAGGGCATCCGCATTTAAATGTGAGCCTTACCCAGTTGCGGTTCTGAAGAGCGCGAAGTTCCATGTCGTCGGTTCCGAATTCCACGTTTACCACAAAGCTGAATTCAAATCCGGAGTCGGTATGCTCGGCTTCAATGCAGAAAAGCATGCCGACCAGCGGGAATGTTCCTTCAAAGGCGGACGAAACATCGGGAAAGAAAAGCGAAGCCTTCCCCCAGAATCGCTCGGTCAGATTGAGCAGCAATCCTCCGTCTTCCTGTATAATGGAGATATTCTGCCACATCATGTTGGTCGAACAGCTTCGCAGCAGCTCGCCTGCTGCCCGATCCATGTAATTGGCGGCGTCATTGAGGCTGTATTGGCTGCGCTCCACAGCCAGTGAATTGACTTTGTGCAGTTCCTCCAGCCATTTCATGAAAGGGAGCAGATCATTCAGATTGTCAGCCCTCACAGGGTTTTCCGACAGGTTTTTTATATCGTCATTCAGATATTCTTCTACATCCACAGTGTTGTCCTGTGTCAGCCTGCGTATGGCACGGTTGATGCCGGCGGCAATTTTGGCACGGGTACGGAAGCTCTGCTCACAGATGAGCCGTACGGTTTCCTTTGCATTCATATCATTGGACGGTGAAAAAATCGGATGCATTCCCGAGAATATTTCGGCAATTCCCATTCTCTTGCGGTCGATATAGTATCTCATGATAAAAATCTCTCCCCCTCTCCCAATTATCAGCCAACACTTTTCATTTTCGTCTTAAAAGAACGCTTGCTTTATTTATCCTGTTCTGCCTGCTTCTTTTCACTGATGGCGTCCTCGCTGTCGATAAAGTTTTTGCGGCAGAATATCGCAGCAGCCCAGACGGTGACCAGTATCACAGCCATGACAAAATAAGAAATCCATGATCCTTTTTCCACATGGAAACGGTTGAAAATATCCGGCAGAGTGATGAGCAGTCTCATGACATAAGCAAACGCTATCAGGATGAATTTTTCGGTTTTTCTCACGGCAAGCCACAGCACGATCATCAAAGCCGCAAATACCGCCACCGCCCACAGGCAATTGACGATAAAGGTAATATAGTAACTGACTGGCTCACTGCAGAGCTTGACCATCTCTTTATATACGCTTTCATTGATCAGGTTGGTCGCGCTGACGGTATTTGACGCACTGACATAATCGGCGTCGCTGACAATCAGATAGTTTTCCGAACGGCTTCTGATGTCCAGCAGCGTCAGAAAATACATGACAGCAATAATACCGGTTGAAAGGACGTTGGATAACGTAGAGTATCCAAGCGAATACATCATTGAATCACCTGTCGTCCTGAGATTATCTTTTCCGAACCGCTTCATAATAAAGTAGTTGATTGCAATAAATGCGGCAGGAGAAAGCACTGCTGCATAAAACAGATAGATAATACTGTTGGTATTGATATTGCTGATGGCATCGAGTATCATGACAATAATGGTATCCGCAACCACATTGCTTACGAGATAAGCAGCTCCGCCGATCAGCAGCGTTTTCACCTTGCCGTCTGCGAAGCGATACAGCACGTAAAACAGCGCAAAAGGCAAAACAAAACAAATCAAAATAATCATGACGAGTGATACGAGGGCACCCATTGAAACCTGAAGCATTTTTCAGTCCTCCGATTAAAACATAATATTGGTATTAGATTTTACAATCTGTTATATTTCAGCGGATGATCCGCAAAACATAAAAATGTGAAAAAGTATTAAATTCAATACCCCGTATTGTGAATATCTTTAAATTTTTATCTTAAAATTTAAAATACTGAAAATTCTGTCATTCTCATATTGTAATTTTCGCCGAATGTAGTAAAATAGTAACTATAGTGCGAAATAAAAATGAATGGAGGGTATGTTTTGCTTGGAAATATGATAAATGTGCAGATTGATTGTGAATTATTTCATACAGGAAGCTACTGCGGCAGAGAATACGCGGTACATTCCGGAGTATCGTCTGACAACGGCAGCGTGCTGCACAATATTTTGATTTTCAGCCCGGACAAGCCGCTTGAAAAGACATTGGTCAAAGTGCGTGTTATGGCTGTCACTGAGCTCAAAGGCAGAATATATTACATATGCGCCGAAGAAGAAAACATCATCTATGAACCTCTTATACGGGAAGTGCTAACAGGTCGCAAAGATTTCTCACCCGGCCGCATTACCTGTCTTTTTGAAAAATCCTGCGGTGCGGTGATCTTCCGTCGGCACAGCGGGAATCTCGAATACCTGCTGATCAAAAACCGCAAGGGTAACAATTGGGGATTTCCCAAGGGGCATATGGAGATACACGAAGACGAGAGGCAAACCGCTGTGCGTGAGGTGCGCGAAGAAACCGGACTGAATATCCAGCCGCTTGAGGGCTTCCGGACAATCAGTGAGTACCATCCCAAGGGAAGAATCACCAAACAGGTGATATTCTTCGTTGCAGAGATGCCTGTAGAGGACATTGTGATTCAAAAATCCGAGATTGAGCGCTTCATCTGGGCTGATTACAGCCTTGCTGTCAAGACCTTCCGGTTCAACAACGACAAAAAAGTTCTCAGTCAGGCAAGAAGCTGGATTACTCAAAACCTTTCTATTAAATAACAAACTCTCAGTATTACAATTATATATTCACAAAGCCGCGCTGTCAACCTTTAAATTGCTGACAGCGCGGCTTTTTTACTTTTATTATCTGAATCTAATTACTCATCGCTCAGATTTTCATCGAAAAGCGTAGGCAGTTCCACGTCAAATACTTTTGCAAGTGCCTGCACCTCAATATCGGTCACAAAGCGCTGACCGGACTCAATACGCTGTATGGCATTTTTATCAAGATCGTAGCCCATCAGCTGCATACGCTCGGCAAGCTCACGCTGTGAAATATTGAGCTTTTTGCGCATTGCGGCAACATTTTTGCCGCATACGTTGTTTTTTCCGTCGAACGATTTGTTGATAAACATATAAATCCCCCTATATATCTGTCGTATACATTATACCGAATATCGGGGATTTTGTGACACTCACCAAATGTCAAGAACGGCTAACACTTAAAATTCAAGTAAATTCGTCATTTTGGTCAGTTTTTCTTAGCCGTAATGCACAGCCAGTCGCTTTGATCATATATGTCGATGATCTCAAATCCAGCCTCTGTGATAGCTGCCTTCACTTCATCGCCTCTCGGTCCGATGATGCCCGAAGTGATGAATATGCCGCCCTTCCGTGTCTGAGAAAACGCTGTGCGGCTCATGGCGATAATCACGTCTGCCACGATATTTGCGACAACCACGTCATAATCCCCACCTATTTTCTCCCGCAGAGCTTCGTCGTCAATGACGTTGCCCACCAGTACATGGTACCGATCCGGAGAAATTCCGTTCATGGAGAGATTTTCCATTGCCGTTGCGGGCGCAGCGGGATCGATGTCCACTGCCACTGCGCTGTCCGCTCCTAACAGCAGCGAAAGGATCGAAAGAATTCCGCTTCCGCAGCCAAGATCGAGAACCCTGTCCCCTTTCTGTACGTATTTTTCCAGCTCCATCATACATAGCTGTGTCGAATGGTGCGTTCCCGTGCCGAACAGATGACCGGGATTCATGCTCAGAACCACCTTGTCCTGCATATCCTTTTCATCAATCTGTTCCCACTCGGGTTTAATCAGTAATTTTCTTCCTAAATTAAACGGTTTGTAATATTGTTTCCAGTTGTTTGCCCAATCTTCCTCGTTGATTCCGCTCAGTTCAATCTCCAGTCTGCCGAATTTTCCGTCTTTGTCGATCGACTTGAGCTCTGCGACCGTTGAACGAATGTGGGACAGCATTTCCCGTCCGTCAGCGTCATCTGTCAGATAGACTGTCACACATGTTTCACATGTCTTGAGCGGTTCGAGCGATTCGTCTATATAGTCCCAGTACTGCGTTTCATTCTCGATGAAATCATTGAAATCGGCTGCATCTTTGATCTGAACTCCGTTAAGACCGACTGCGTACAGTCTGCCGCAAAGCGGCTCAATGCCATCCGTCGTTGTATATATGTTGGTTTCTATCCATTGCATGTTTTATCGTCATCCTTTTTATTGATTATTTTATAATATATATATTCCAAATTGTAATATATATTTAATAAATTACAATTTCTCATAAAAACGCACAGAATCCAAGAGAGAGTATTCCAATGTATATGAGCATGATCGGCATTCCGCGGAATGGCTTTGGTATGTCCGGTCGATCAAGAATTGCCATGCCGTTCTTGATAATGACGATTCCCAGTCCCAACCCCAGCGCGGAACCTATTCCGCAGCCCAGAGCAGAATACCAGTTGGGGATACCGGATGAGAGTGCGGACAACGGCAGCCCTATGACAATGGAATTGATCAGCGCGTGCGGCAATATATCTTTCCACTTGTCGTGCACCTCAGGTTTAAATCGTGCCAATAAACGATCGGTCTGAAAATACAGCATGGAGCAGATCAGCGAGTGCATAAGCGCAAACAGTACATATCCGTCCATATCTTTGACAAATCTCGAAAGCAGCCACATCAGCATAATGCCTGCTGTGGACCAGCAGCCCACCAGCAGCAGGAGCTTGGGCAAGGATCGCCTGTGCTTCATTGCCGTCATTATGTCACTCATTCCAATCGCTTTGCCGAGAAGGATGTTCTGCGCAAACACCGCCATCAGTATATAGGATAAAAATTCACCTAAGTATTTCAATAAACTTCCTCCTGTGAATGTATATGGAAATACAAACGTTTCCTCATGTTAATTATATCATATCTTTCTCAATAAATCCACTTTTTCCTATATTTCAAGATAAAAAATTCACCGTTCTTCTGCCAATACGAGAAAAACGGTGAATTTTACTTCTCAGTGATTATTCATTATGCTAAGGAACTGTGCAGAATTTAATCCGTCGTTTGTTGCCGAAAAGCATAGTATCCTTCGTCTTTCTGACGGGTTAAAATGTATTAATTATTTCTGCACTTTTCTCCTCGGATTAACCTTCCGTCTTTTCCTCAGAAAGATTGGCGTCGGCTGTTGCCTTGAGCTTTTTTGTAGACATTGCATTGACGTCAATCTTGAACGCCTCAAAGACGATTGTACAGAGGATAGCGCTGCCGATTGCAGTGAGGATCAGCTCGGGGAACATATACCCGCCGTTATACATGAGCGAATAAGTATAGGGAACCAGATCGGGCTGCAGCATCCGCTCGCTGATGAATGCGGGAGCATCGTTCCATTCCAGCGCCTTCCATACCGTAATGCCTGAGAAAAAGTGGCAGAAAAAGCGAAGTATGCAGGCAATGACAGCGCCGAGAGATGCGGCAACAGCACGGTTTCTGATCTTACGTGTAACACCGGCGAAGCCGATAACACCAAATGCAACAATGTAGTCAAACGCCGCCACCATAGCGTACGCCTCAATGCCTGTCACATAACTGAAGTTCTTCAGACCCATGACCATCTGAATAAGACCGTAGACGACACCGGTCAGTATTCCCCACGGAACGCCGTACATCTGTGCCACAAGCACCAGGGGAACCATGCTGAAGATCGTAATGGAACCGCCATAAAGGAACTCGATCTTGAACATACTCAGTACCACTGAAAGTGCTACCATCAATGCGCTGAAAACCAGCTTGAATGTTTTGTTGTTTACCTTCATGATAAAACAACCTCCTAAAGAAAAATTTCAGAACAAAAAACACTCCCGCCGGCTATATTATGTAAATAAGCCGTGGAAGTGTTTGATTCAATAAGTGACAATTGGGCGATGATGGACAAGGCACAATACAACACAAACTTAAATACTTCCTACGACGGCATTATCCGTATCAGGTATAAGGGTTCAGCACATTCATGTGCTGTCTCAGCCGTATTTTTGCGGCACCCCTGCGGGTTATGTTATTTTGTCTGCCATTATTTTACATCATACACTGGTTATTGTCAATAGAGATTTAGTAAAAAAATATAAATATATGTAATAATCTGATTAAAAATTACGTTTTGGAATATTATCTAAGTAATACAATCAATTTTTACATACTTTACAGATTGCTGGAGTAGTTGGGAGCTTCCTTTGTAATGGAAATGTCGTGGGGATGACTCTCCTTCAGACCTGCACCGGTGATTCTGATGAACTGCGCCTTGCGGTGGAGATCGTCGATCGTCTCACATCCGCAATAGCCCATACCGCTTCTCAAACCGCCCATCATCTGGAAAATGGTGTCGGCCAGCATTCCCTTGTAAGGTACACGACCTTCCACACCTTCGGGAACCAGCTTCTTCTGACCGGTCTGGAAGTATCTGTCGCTCGAACCTTTGCCCATGGCGGCAAGAGAACCCATGCCTCTGTAAACCTTGAACTGTCTGCCCTGATAGATTTCCGTATCGCTGGGAGATTCCTCACAGCCTGCAACCAGTGAGCCGACCATGACAACATTGCCGCCTGCGGCAAGCGCCTTGACAATATCGCCTGAGTACTTGATGCCGCCGTCTGCTATGACAGGAATACCGTACTTGTCGCAAAGGCAAGCCACATCATAAATGGCTGTGATCTGCGGCACGCCGATACCCGCAACAATTCTGGTAGTACAGATAGAGCCGGGGCCAATGCCTACCTTGATGGCGTCCGCCCCCGCGAGAATCAGCTCCTCCGCCGCGACTGCCGTGGCAACATTGCCGGCGATGAGATCGATATCCGGATACTTTGTCTTAATCTTCTTGACGCAGTTGATAATGCCGATGTGATGACCGTGAGCCGAATCCAGCGCCAGCACGTCAACGCCTGCGTCAATCAGCATTCCGGCTCTTTCGAGCACATCGGGGGTATTGCCGATGGCTGCGCCGACAAGAAGTCTGCCCGCTTTATCCCGTGCGGAATTGGGGTATTGGAGGGACTTTTCAATGTCCTTGATGGTAATAAGTCCTCTGAGAATATTGTTTTCGTCCACTATCGGGAGCTTTTCGATGCGGTGCTGCTTGAGTATCTCCTGTGCGGTATCAAGTGTCGTGCCGACCGGTGCGGTGATGAGGTTTTCGTGGGTCATGAAATTTCTGATAGGCTGGGAGAAATCCTGCTCATTCATGAACCGAAGGTCACGGTTGGTGATGATTCCCACTAATTTGCCGTCTTCATCACAGATCGGAACGCCGCTGATTTTATACTTGCCCATCAGGACATTTGCTTCGCCAACTAAATTGTCAGGGCCTAAGTGGAAAGGATTGTCTATAACGCCGTTTTCGCTTCTTTTAACTCTGTCCACCTGATCGACCTGCTGCTCGATGGACATATTCTTGTGAATGATACCTATACCGCCTTCACGGGCAATGGCAATCGCCATCCGTGTTTCGGTAACAGTATCCATTGCGGAAGTCATGATCGGTATGTTGAGCTTGATCTTTCTGGTCAGGTTTGTAGAGAGCTTGACAAACTTCGGCTCTACCTCGCTGTGAGCGGGAATGAGCAGAACGTCATCAAATGTCAGACCTTCTTTGACGAATTTTGTCTCGAAATTAGTATTAAGCATACAAACAACCTTCCTTTCAATTCACCGGTAATTGGCGTGCTGCGTGTCGCAGATACGCTTGTCCGAAAAAGTATTATTTAAAAGATTATACCTCAACAAAGGGGTTTTGTCAACATATAATTTATTTGCGTGTCCTAATATCAATATATACAGGTGCGTGATCAGACAGCATCCCATAAAAGTTATGCAATGCATAATTATATGACAGCACTCTCGATTTTTTTAGGTTTTTTACCAAAATATGATCAATACCGTTCTTTTTATAAGTACCTGCATTCGGTTTATAGCTGAAAGAAGTGTTGTTGCAGATATATCTTCCGCTCGAATTGCTTGCATATTCGGTGGCTATATCATGACAATCCGAAAACTTGTATTTGCTCATGGTGGAAAATTCCTGCGCAGACGTCTTGCAGTTAAAGTCGCCCAATACGAAACAGGAGCAGGAGTACTCCTTGATCAGTTCGTTGGCCTTCTTGCAGATTTCTGTCATCTGATCTATGCGCAACTGTGTGCTTCCCTCCTGCGCGGATTCCTTCATCCACCACAAATGTGTGGAAAACACAATAAATTTATAACCTGTCGCTTTTTCCTTGAAATATCCCCATGTATAGGATTTGGTGCCAATGTTGGAACCGCTTGTATTGGAACCGTAATCAAATACGTGCGAACCGGAGTCAAGCAGTTCAAGGGTATCTGTATTGTAGATCACAGGAGTGTGATTTCTGATTACATAAAAATCCCTTGCTCCGTCGACATACTTGTAAATTCTGCCTCCGTTATTGATTTCCTTGAGCATATAATCAGAGCAGTTTGTACTCGGATAAAGCTCCTGGAACGCAATCACATCCGGAGTATATGCCAGATATACCTTTGCAATTTGTTTGTATCGCTTCTGATTGGAAGCATCCAGCCCCATTTCCTGCCATGTGTTGCCCAGCTTGTTATACCAGACGTTACTGGACATGATCCGAAGACTCGAATCACCAAATCTTTGAACAATATTCTCTCCGTAAATGTTCCCTTCTTTTTCGAATGCCATGGGAATCGGTTTCTCGATTGAAAAATACTCTTTAATCAGATAATCGATGGCATATCGGATGGATAAATCTGAACCGCCCATGATGTGCAGATTATCTCCCTGCTGCAATATCTTGTAGTCCATTATATCTCTTGATTTTTCGTAGTATCTTTCGCAGACAGCGAGTCGGGTTTTGCCGATCACTATTTTATTTTTCAGAGATTCATTTGCTTTCTCATCGGAACAATCGGTGTCCTTGATCTCCAAATCGGTTCCGAAATTTTTCAAAAAATACTCTTTTAAGTATTTTGCGTTATCTCTGCTGTCATAATAGGTGCTGTCACAGTAATACACAATACTGTATTTACTGACAGACACGTTTCCGATGGTATCGCTTAAATAATGGCCTACGTGCACCGTTGAATCGGGAACATTGATAGAGTAGTCACCCTCCGCCGATGTGCCCATGGAAATGTATTCCGTCAGAAAGTAATCCAATGCTGCAATCACTGATTCCTGTGAACCGCAGATAATTGATATTCCGTTTTCATTGTCAATGTCTATATAATAATCGTTGTACTTCAGGGACTTGACTTTTTTATCGTTCATAATCTTATCAGATGTATGATAGATCTGTTTTGTCTTTTCCTTGAATTCATTCTTAATCGCAGTAACGCTGTAAACCGATCCTTTGTCGGCTACTTTCTTTAAACTGCTTTTGATTTCAGCGATTAATTTATTTTTTGTATTCTCCTGAATACTGACGTCATTCTGATTGATTTCCGTATTATCAAAATTATGTTCATTGAATACCGATTTGCCTGCCTCGGCGATCTGTATGAGAATTGACGCGCTGTTGGAAGGCTCATATACCTGCGCCAGTCTGACTTCGGCATCTATTTTTTCGCTGACTGCCTTGATGTACACTACATTGGGTTCTATCTCATCGTTAATGACAACATTAAAATAATCGTTCATCAGATCAAGAATATATGAATAATCATCTTTCTTGTTTATATAATTAAATGTTTCATCGGAAATAATCATGCTGCAATTGGGAGTATCATCCGTAATCAGATACATTCTCTCTGTATTCAGAACAACATTTTTTTCTGATTTATTTTCACCATTATCATCACAAGATACCAGAACTGTCAGTGAAGATATGGCTAAAATCGCAACCAAAGCTATAAATAATTTGTTTTTTAATACATGTAATACCATTTTGATTCTCCTTTATTCAATTACTTACCGTTCCACATCACAATAAAAACAAACTGTCAACTTTTTTTAATTATATCAGAGTATAACCGTTAATTCAACGTAATTCAGTAAATTTCTTAGTTTTTCATATAAAAATCATCCGCCTGTGTTTTCAACATTTTTTCATAAAAAGTTGAAAACAACAGACGGATGATAATGTTCGGTTATTGAGTATTATAGCAATTATTTATTTACTGTTTTGTCTGCTGAACCGTCTTCAATATCGGTTCCAAGCATCTTAGGCACTTTCATGCCAGCCATCTTGAATGTTTCGCTGAGAGGCGGTACCGATTGCATCAGTCCGCTGATGAAATTGGCAGTGGAGGTTTTTCCGCCCTCTTTGGAACCGCTGTCCCAAACGGTGACCTTGTCGATCTTGATGTCCTTCACGGCTTCTACCTGGGTCTTGACCAGGTTTTCCATCTTGTCGGCAAGAATGAGCTGGACGGCATCCTCTGAATTTCCGCCGGCTGCGGCAACGATCTGTGCAAAACCGGCTGCCTGCTTGGTCAGAATTTCCTGCATACCTCTTGCCTGCGCTTCCATCTTGGCATAGATGGCATCCGCTTCACCCTTTGCCTTGCGACGGATCATCTCAGCCTCGGCTTCGGCTTCTATCTCCATTCTCTGCTTCTCGATTTCAGCCTTGACAATGACGTCGGCCCTCTGGGTAGCCAATTCTCTGGCGGCACGGGATTCTTCTGCCTGCTTTTCTGCAACGTAGGATTCTTCAAGTGCCTTTGCTTTAGCGACATTCTCTGCTGCCATAGCCCTTCTGGCTGCTTCGGCTTCGCGTTCGCGGCGGGTGGCGTCAGACTGTGCGATGGCTGCCTTGGCTTCGTTTTCACCGTTGATGGCGGAAGCGTTTGCGCTGGATACGTTGATTCTCTCGTCCTTCTGGGCGTTGGCCTGACCGATAGAACCGTCGCGGTTCTTCTGGGCAACGCTGATCTTCGCGTCGTTGATGGCGCGTGCAGCGGCTTCCTTACCGAGGGCTTCAATGTAGCCCGATTCGTCGGTAATGTCGGTGACATTGACGTTGATCAGGCGAAGACCTATCTTCTTCAGTTCGCTCTCAACGTTATGGCTGACCGCTTCAAGGAACTTGTCGCGGTCGGTGTTGATTTCCTCAATCTCCATGGTTGCAATGACCAGACGAAGCTGACCGAAGATAATATCCTTGGCAAGCTCCTGAATCTCACTCAGACGCAGACCGAGCAGACGTTCAGCTGCATTCTGCATAATACCCGGTTCGGTGGAGATACCTACCGTAAATCTGGAAGGTACGTCGATACGGATATTCTGGCGTGAGAGTGCGTTGGTGAGGTCGACGTTGATGGAAATGGGCGTAAGATCAAGATACTGGTAATCCTGAATGACCGGCCATACGAATGCCGCACCGCCGTGAATACACTTGGACGACATGCTTTCGCCGTTTTTGTCGTTGCCGACTTTACCGTAGATAACCATGATCTTATCCGACGGACATTTGCGGTATCTCGACAGAACTACAGCAAACATACTGAAAATGAGCAGCGCAATGACTGCAAGTGTGATCAATACTTCTGATGGCATATTTATTGCTCCCTTTTTAAGATATTTTTATAAAATAAAGCACGATGCTTTATAATATACCAAAACATTAGTTGAAAACAGTAATAAAAATTCCGCATTGAAATTTTTAGCATTAAAATTACAATCTGTATAATTGATTATCATTTGCTCGCAAAGCAATCCAATCCGTTTTCCGCACAGTATTTTTCCGCGTAGGAACCTTCCCTGACGAAGATAGCCGCACTGCAATCAGTGAATGCGTCCGCGCCTATGTAGGTGACACTTTCAGGAATGACCAGCTTTTGGAACGATCTACAGCCATAGAAGGCATTGCCTCCGATTTCGGTCACGGTCGATGGAATATTGAAGTCCTTCAGCGAGCTGCAACCCATAAATGCCATATCGCCAACAGCCGTAATACCGTTTTTTAGCGATACACTTTCCAGAGCGGTATTGCCCGCGAATGCGCCTGAAATACACTTGATGTCGTTGGAAACACCGACATTTTTTTTGTCTCCGTTGTAAGCAATCAGTATTCCGTCGCCCACTGTGACAAATCTGTTCTTGGCAAGTGCGTTGAGCCAAGCCGTATCACTGAAAGCCCGTCCGCCCACCTTCTGAATGCTCTGCGGTATCGAAATCTCTGCTAATGAACTACAGCCGTAGAAGGCTCCGCGACCCACCGAATGAAGCTGGTCCGGCAATGCTACCGACTCAAGCGCTGTACATTCCGTAAAGGCATATTCGCCTATGTCGCTCATACTGACATTGAATGTAATACTTTTCAGATTTTTACATTTACCGAATGCGTTGCTTCCGATATACTTCATATTTTTGCCGAATGTGACCGACTTGATCCGATGATCCTCTGAAAAGACCGACTCGGCTATTCCACTGACCGGAACACCGTAAATTGAATCAGGTATCTTGATATCAGATTGTGAAGCAATGTGCTTGGTGATGATAATATACTCGCCATCGCTGCCGCTGACGGTATCATATTCATAATACATATTGCTCAGGTCAAACGGATCGGCTAAGCCGGACGTGCAACCGGCAATGACTCCGATTGCCATCAGCGCTATTACCGTTACAACGGCCTTTAACAGCATGGATTTTGTGATGTGCTTCACAGTACATTCCTCCGATTTTTTCGAAAATTAATTAAAAATAATTATATCATATCGTTTGGAATATGGCAATATGTACGGTGAAAATTACACAATTATCTTTTTCTGTCGCTTCTTTTCAGCAGCTTTTCGGGGTTATCGACATAGCTGTGCACCACGCTGCCGCAGTTCCGGCAGATAATATGATGCAAATTCTGACCTGCCGCCAACATACTTCCCTCTCTGATTACGACGCCGTATCCCCCCTGATAGCCATAGACAAACTCTGTGCCGCCGCAGAAGGGACATTGCTTGATCTGAACGGGATGAAATGGATTCTGCATCATTCCTCACCGCTTTCTGAATTCTTCTCCTGATGCTCTGATTTTGTCCCGGTCTTTTCTTCTGTTTCTTCCTTCGGTTCCTCTGTGGCATTGGAGGTGTTCTTTTTGTTCTTGGATGAATCATAGATTGCGCCGAAGCACACGCCAAGGGACAGACCAATGCACATGCCCAGCGCCATATTGTGAAACAAAAGCTGACCGAACGACATACCTAATGCAACGCCGAAGCACATTCCAAGGGCAAGACCGGATTGGCTTTCGTCCTGTTTTGCTTCCTTGTTTTCTTCTTCGTTCTGATCCTTGATTTTCTTTCCATCAGCCATGGTACATTCTTCTTTCATGATTACTATTCAAGCGCAAAGCGCTTCCGACATTATTCATTTTTCAGTTTTAAGTCTTCAGTTTTCAGTTAGCGAACGAATGTGAGCGCTATTTAACGGGTCTTACTTTAAATACATTTCCTACCGCCATTCCGACCACTTCCACAGTCTCGCCGTATTTCAGAGGACGGTCGCTGTCGGTCATAGCTTCCGCTTCGGTCAGTCTTCCCTGAATGATGACATTCACCTTGCCGGTGCCGCTCATATCCGGCGGAATGGTTATGTAGACCTCGCCCACCTTGCCGATCGCGCTGTCCATTTGCAATGTGCCGTTCTCATTGAGCGAAGCAGCCCATTTGAAAAACCACGCCACCAGCAGCAGTGCAAGCGTTCCGGCAATAAAGGCAGTAATGATCGCGGCAGCTGCACTTCCGCTGATCGACAGTGCCGAAAGACCAGCCCAACCGCCGACTGCGAAGAATGCGACCATTCCTCGCACCGTGAAGATACGAAGCCCTGAGTCGCCGAAACTTCCGTCGGGAGCGTCGGGCGAATCGTTGCCGAATACACCGTCTATGCCGTTGTCGTCAACCATATCCACATCGGAATGTCCTGCCATTCCAATGAAGATCATGACGGTCTGTAAAATCATGATCACCGTCGCAGGCACAGCCACACATAACAAAGCACCCCTCATCGGATCGCTCATAAACCAATCTTTCATCACATATTCACCTCTTTTTTACTAATGAATCATCATCAAATGCGTTTTGGAATGACTGCACGACCAATCATCTTGTCAAATTCCTTGTCCTCTATGTAGAGGGAAACCTCGTGACATTTCGGACAAACGGCTGTCTTGATGGGATAACTCCTTATTTCGCGGTCGTTGAGCTTGAATCCGGCCCCGATAATATGTCCTGCTTCAATCATTTCGGTGCCGCAGCGTATGCATTTTCTCATGTTGTTTTCTGTCCTTTCTATATATATAAAGTTTATCTATTCCTTTTTTGATACTCTCTTCCCGGACATTCCTTTGCCCTATCCCTTTTTTGATACTCTCTTCCCGGACATTCCTTTGCCCTATCCCTTTTTTGATGCTCTCTTCGCAATTCAATCCTATTTCCTTGTCCCCTTGCTGACGCTCTTTTCACAATCATATCATCTTTCAGCAATTAACCGCGCTTGTCTTTATCTGAAAACAAATACATTTCCTCATCTGTTTCAACTCTGTTGCCAGAGCTGGAATCATCAACGCCCAGCTTATCCATTTGATAATTACCCGCAAAAGCCCCTGTATGCTGACCGCGTCTGTAAAATTTTCCCGCGTGATAACCTGTTTCCACTCTGACTTTCTGATAATGTCTGACGGAGGCGATCACTGCAACCACAACGACAAAAATGATGATAATACCTGCAATCGTATAGAAATCCATCGTCAATCATCCTTTCTTAATGACTAATTAGGTGATTGTAAAACTTCGAAAATGCCTGAAATTGGTAGGGGCATGCACTGTTCAAAACGAAGTTTTTCTCCGGTCGGAGCAAGAAAATCGTTGTATTGGACTATTTCTGTATTCGCCTGAGCCTTTTGTCTGTCGACACAGGTCTTGCTCGGTCGCACCGCTTAACAAGTTAAGCTATGCTCCCTCGTGGGGCTCTGCCCCACTCCCCGCAAGGGCGCTGCCCTTGACCTGCCAGGAGGAACGAGTTCCCCGGCTGTCGCTCGCCGACAGCTAGGAC